>JAEUNV010000387.1 GCA_016790385.1 Zoogloea sp. | reverse complement strand
GCACGCAACCGAGGATCAACTTCATTCCCCGACCACTCCCTCATCACCGCCTCGACTCACACCCTGTGTGCGCCGCAGCGAAGAGAGGCCGAATTATAAAGAACAATCACAACGTGTCAACAAGATTAAGAAAATAAATCTATCTGACACGGTGAGTTCAAGGGCATCGTTAAGCTGGGTTACCCCCCACCCAACTGGCGAGCGCATCGGCGTGCATGGGTCTCCCATAGAGAAACCCCTGCATTTCCCTGCACCCCATTTCCTCAAGAAGGCGGGACTGCTCAGCTGTCTCGACTCCCTCGGCGATCACGTCCAAGCCCAGGCTCTTCGCCAGTTTGATGATTATCCGGGCAATACAATCCTGTGAAGTCGACGGCGTAAGCTCCCGGACAAAAGCGCGATCAATCTTGATCCGATCAAAAGGCAGACGGTTCAGGCTGCCAAGTGACGAGAATCCGCAACCAAAATCGTCCACAGCCACCCGCAGGCCCAGCGCCTTCAACTCGCGGAGTTGACGCGCTACGGATTCCGGATCCTCCATCGCGACCGACTCGGTAATCTCAAGCTCCAATCGCGCGGGGTCCACACCCGACATCTCGATTGCCGATGCGATTTTGGCGACGAAATCCGTCTCCCGAAACTGAGCGGCGGAAATGTTGATGCCAACCCGGAAAGCGGGAAGACCGCTGCGATCCCACTGGACAATCTGCCGGCAGGCTTCAGCAAACACCCAGTCACCAATCTCGACAATCAGCCCGGTATATTCGGCGAGCGGGATGAACACATCGGGCGCGATGCTTTCGCCCTGTGGCTTGATCCAGCGGATCAGGGCTTCACATCCCACGACGCGCCCGTTTGTCGGCAGCACCTGGGGTTGATAGTGCAATTCCAGGCCCTTGCCCGTATTCAAGGCCGAGCGCAGCTCATTGAGCAATTGCACGCGGCTCTGGGTACTCGACTCCATCTCGGAACTGAAATACCGCCAGTGCTGGTCACCTTCAAGCTTGGCGTGACTCAACGCCAGATTGGCGCGCTTAAGGAGTTCCACCGCCCCGCCGGGGACCATGACAGCATTGGCAAAGCCGGCACGTGCGCGCATGGGTACAGCGTGCCCGCGCACCAGGAAGGGCGCGGAGAAGACATCAAGCAAGGCCGCCGCCCCCTCCGGACCAGGCTGCCAGCAGATCCCGAACGCATCGCCGGCGATCCGGGCCACCAGGGCCTCGCTCCCAACCCTCGCTTTCAAGCGGCGGGTCACCTCGATAAGCAGCAGATCGCCACTGCGATGGCCCAGGGCGTCATTGAGTTCAGAGAATCGGACGATGTCGATGATTCCGACGATCCAACTGCTCTCCGCAAAGCCGGCCAAACCTTCATCCATACGATCAAGGAAGCGGGTGCGGTTGGGAAGCCGGGTCAGCGGATCGTAGTAGGCATAGAAATGCAACCGCTCGAACAGCACCACATTCTCGAAACCCACACACAGGTTGGCACTCAGAATCTCGACCAACTGCCGTAGAAAGGGCCTGATCTCGATCCCGGAATGGCGCACGCAGATCATCGCCTCCTTGCCATGGGCCCGACCGAGGTAGAGACAGATGGCATCTGCATCGAAGACGTGGGCCTGCTCCGCACGCGCCTTCCGGAGCGAGGGCATCAAGGGGAAGTGAGCGAGCCCGTCCACACCTTTTCCGGCGTGAACCACGTAGGCACCGGTTGCCGCCAGGATGCCCATGGCGTCCGGATCACCCTCCCCACCACCTCCCGCCAGCGGGCCGCAGAAGATCGCATCGATGGGACCTCCCAGCAAGGTCTCCAGCTGCTTCAAGGCGACCTCCGCGAAGGAACGTGAATCCCGGGGAATGAAAAGCCGGGTTCCGCCCTCCGCCAAAGCCCGCAGACCGAGATGAGTTTCCGTAAGCCCCCGGATCTGATCATAGGAACGGATGGCCGCCGTGAGCGTGGTCATCAGCCGTGTATGCGTCAGTTCGGACTTGGTGCGGTAATCGTTGATGTCGTAATCCCGGATGACGCTCATCTCGGGCGCGTAACCGGGCTGACCTGTGCGCAGGATGATCCGACATTCGGTCAGGCCAAGCTC
>JAEUNV010000385.1 GCA_016790385.1 Zoogloea sp. | reverse complement strand
CCGGCCGGATCCACCCGACTCATACGACTGGCCAGTGCGTCGGCCACCTTCAGGATGTTGCGGGGGTCCGTCTGGATGTGGGGATTGCCGCCGGGATGCACGTCCCCGTCAGCCCGGTCGAGACGGGCCGGCACCTCGATCAGGCGTACCGCGCCGGCCGCCTCGAAGTACCCGGGCTGACCGGGTTGGATGGCGGCATTGCCGGACTCCCGCAGCACCATCGGCAACCAGCCGATCTCCAGATCAGCACCGGTGGCGACCACCAGCTGACTGCTCCGGGCCCGGGCAATCAGGGACGGTTTTGCCTCGATGCGATGGGGATCCTGCAAGGCATTGGTGGCGGCGAAGACCTGCACCCGATCGCCCCCGATCTCTCGGGCAAGCGCTGCCCACTCGGGCACCGTGGCAAAGACATTCAGGGCCGCGACGGCCGGCAGGGCAAGCAGTGCCAGGACGACGGCGGCAAGACGGAGAATCAACTTGGAATGCATGGTGGAATTCCTCAGAACTTGTGGGCGCCGTGGGCACCAAGACTCATGATGTATTGCAGCCAGACCTGGTTGTCGCTTTCTCCGTTGCGGGACTTGTCCCGCGCCAGCTGCAGGCGCAGGCGCGAGAATTCCGACGGTGACCAGTCAAGCATTGCCGACTGACGGCTGGGATTGTAGGCAGCCAGCAGGGGCAGCCCGGCCGGGTCGAGGCTACCCATATCGACCGTGCCGCTGCGCAGCCAGTCGCCCCGTACACCCACACGCCAGCGCGGCATGAACTGGTAGACGGCCTGGAGATAGCTGCCGGACTGACGGAATCGGGCCGCCGAAGAGGCTTCGGCAAGCCCGCCCACGTCGTAATTCAGGTCACCGGTCTCGCGCCGCTGGAAGTACTCACCCTGCACCTTCAGGTTGGTCACGCTGCTGTTGCCGTTGGGTGCCCACTTATAGACGAAGTCGGCGATCCAGGTCTGACTGCGGCCGGAAAAGCTGTGCACGAGGGGCGTGCCCGCCGCATCGGCACCGTCCTCGAAGCCCCTATCCCGCGGATTGGCGCGCACGTGGGACAAGCCCACCTGCCACGCGGACGAGGCACCGACATCACCGCCAAGATGGGCAAAGGCGGTCCACAGGCCGGCACCGTTGCGGCTACGCTCCGCCCCCGGAAATTTCTGCCCGCCAGCCACTTCGGCGCCCAGTTCGAGGAACAGGTCGGTGGGTGCCACCCAGCGCAACTGGACACCATCGTTCTGCAGGCGGTAGCCGAAGAAAGCCTTGTAGGCCAGCGGCGCGTCGGCAAAGTCCCACTCGTGGGGGTGCTGCTGGTTGAGGTAGCCCACGCCGGACAGGAAACGCCCGGCCTTGACCTTGAGGCCCGAGGACAGACCTAGGGTTTCCACATTCACTTCCTCGACCTCGACCACACCCGCTCCGTCATCCTCGGCGAGCGCAAAACGGGCATTGGCGCGGAACAGGTGATCCACGTTGGCCGAAAACGCCAGCTCGGACTCACCGAGTGAGAAGCCCTTGCGAGGAGGCCCCACCTCACCTCCGGAAGGAATGAAGCCATCGATGCGGTAGGTGGATGGATCGCGCTGCAAGCGGGTGAACTTGCTGTCGATGATCAACGACACGGACGGATTGAAAGTGCTTTCCGAAACGGGTCGGCGGGCGACGCTGTCTGCGGTGGCCTGGGCTTCGGCGGCCCTCGCCTCGACCTTGGCCACCGTTTGCACGGCAGTGCTGGCCGTGGAGCCGGCCGCCGCAGCCGCTGTGGCGGCGCCTGCGGCACGCTGCTCGGTTTCACTCAGCCGGCGTTCAAGGGCTTCGATGCGCTGCTGGTAGGTGTCACGCAGCTCCTTGAGCTGCTGGCGGAGTTGCTTCAGGTCGGCGTCGGAGGCCGCGGTTGCCACTGCCGGAAAAGCAGCGGTAAGGGCGACGCAAAGCGCGCCGGGACGAATGAACGACATGGCTCGGATCTCCTGGGATCGGTCCGGAAATGGGGAAGCTCGGCGCTGGCAGGGCCGGCACCGGCTTGGCTAACGGGGACGGGATCAGGGAGAAGCGGGGGGGCCGCGGGCCTGGGGCCGGGGCAGGCGCAGCGCGCCGGGGACAAGCTCAGGGTCCGCCGGGAGGGCGGAAGGAACAACGGCGGTGGCCAGCACGGGCACCGCCGACGGCAGCATGGAGGACAGATCCGCCGCCACAAGACACAGCAGGCAGGCACCATGACGCTCGGCCACGGGCACGCCGCCATCCGGCGCGCCTCGACTGGCGCTGTGCTCGGCACGCGTCGGGGTGTTTAGGTCGGCCAGGTGGCCGACGGCATGGGCCGCCGCAAATATCTGCGCGAACACCAGCAGTGCGGCCAGTACGCAGCGGAGCAGGCGAGACGAGCCGATCGAACGCCTCATGCGGCACACACCTGCGCGGGGGGGCAGAAGCACGCGAAGGCCTGATCGACCACCTCCCGGGCGAGATCTCGGACGA
>JAEUNV010000331.1 GCA_016790385.1 Zoogloea sp. | reverse complement strand
ACCCCCGTGCAGGCACGCAAACTGGCCGGCGAATATCTCGCCGGGTTGAAGCAGGAGATGGCGCCGCGACCGGGCGACACCCTTCCCCCGCTCCTCCAGGACCCGGGTTTCAAGATCACCGAAGCCCTGACCGACACCGAGTTGGCCAGCCGCCGGATCTGGCTGCGAGACCAGATCTTCGCCGGCGTGAGCGTGCCCTCCATGACGCCGGAATATCTCCAGGAGATCTTCCATTTCGTGCCCCTGGCCCTGGCCCTGCAATTGCAGCAGTCGGGTCAGTTTCTGGCGGCGCTGGACTGGATCGAAACGGTGTACACCGACCACCTGGCCAGCGGGGAACGGAAGATCTATCCGCCGCTGGTGATGGAAGAGGGCATCGTTACGCGCTATCAGCGCAACCCGGATGACTGGCTGCGGGTCGGCCTCAACCCGCACCAGATCGTCACCGCGCGGGCCAACGCCTACACCCGCTTCCTGCTGATGAGCCTGGCCGCCTGTTACCTGGACTTCGCCGATGCCGAGTTCACCCGGGACGAAGGGGAATCCCTGGCCCGGGCCCGCTCCCTCTACGCCAATGCCCTGGAACTGCTGGCCCTGCCCGCCATGCAGCCGCCCATGGAAGAAGGCGCCCGGCCATCGCCCTTCCCTCCCAACCCGGTCCCTGCGGCCCTGAAGGCCCGGGCCGAGATGAACCTCTTCAAGCTGCGCAACGGCCGCAACATTGCCGGGATTCCCCGCCAGACGCCGCTGCTGGAGAAACCCTCGGCAAGCATGGAGCGGGTGCCCGTGGCCGGCGAGATGCAGCGGAGTTTCCGGCCCACCCCCTACCGCTACACGGTGTTGATCGAACGCGCCAAGAGCCTGGTGAACATCGCCCAGCAGGTGGAACAGGCCTTTCTGGCCGCCCTGGAGAAGCGCGACGCCGAGAACTACAACCGCCTCAAGGCCGGACACGACCTTGATCTGGCCAAGGCTTCGGTGACCCTCCAGGGCTTCCGGGTGACCGAAGCCAGCCAGGGCATCACCCTGGCCGAGCGGCAACAGGATCGCATCGAAGTGCAGCGGGAGACCTACGGCAACTGGATCCACGGTGGCCTCAACCGCTACGAAAAGGCGGTGATCGCCAGCCAGATCATGGCGGGCATCCAGAGCGTCGCCCTGGCCCATGTGGATGCCAGCCTGACGGTGGCCCAGGCCGCCGCCAGCGCCGCATCGGGTGGCCCGATGGGGGCCGCGGGGGGCGGCGCGGCCCTGGGGCTGGTCTCCGTGCTCGCCGGCAGCCGGGCCGAGGCCGCCTCGCTGGTGGCCATTTCGGAGACGGCGGCCCAGGTCAGCGCAACCCAGGCCAGCTATGAGCGCCGGGAGCAGGAATGGCGCCTGCAATACCAGCTGGCCGAGAGCGAGCTAGCCACCAGCAGGCAACAGATCGAACTGGCCAAAGCCCATTGGGACGTGGTTCAGCAGGAGCAGTCCATCTCGACGACGCAACAGGCCCAGGCCCAGGCAACCCTGGACTTTCTGACCCAGAAGTTCACCAATGCCGAGCTGTACCAGTGGATGAGCGGCATCCTGGGCGGTGCGTACAACTACTTCCTGCAGCAGGCAACCGCCATGGCCCAGCTGGCCCAGCACCAACTGGCCTTTGAACGGCAGGAAACACCCCCCGCCTTCATCAAGGCCGACTACTGGGAAGACACCCGCAATGTGTCCGGCACCACCGACGCCACCCAGCCCCAGCCGGACCGACAAGGCCTGACCGGGTCGGTACGCCTGCTCCAGGACATCACCCGCCTTGACCAGTTTGCGTTTGAAGCCAACCGGCGCAAGCTCCAGCTGGCGGAGACCTTCTCCCTTGCCCGCCTCTTCCCGGTGGAATTCCAGCAGTTCCGGGAAACCGGGCGGCTGCCCTTCGCAACCCCCATGAGCCTGTTCGATCAAGGCTTTCCGGGGCACTACCTGCGGCTGATCAAGCGCGTGCGGGTCTCCCTGGTGGCCCTCGTACCACCCGTTCGCGGCGTGCGGGCCAGCCTGGGGGTGTCGGGCATCTCGCGGGTGGTGGTGGGCAACGACGCCTTCCAGACCATCACCCTGCGTCGCGAACCGGAACTGATCGCCTTCACCGGCACCACCAATGCCACGGGTTTGCTGGACCTGGAGGCGGACGAAGGCATGCTGCGCCCCTTCGAAAGCATGGGGGTGGATACCACCTGGGAGCTGCAATTGCCCAAAGCGGCCAACCCCTTCGATTTCCGGGGCATCGCGGATGTGCTGTTCACCGTGGAGTACACGGCCCTGGAAAACGCCACCTACCGCCAGCAGGTCATCCAGAACCTGGCGGACACCGTGAGCGCCGAACGGATACTCAGCGTCCGCGACCACTTTGCCGATCAGTGGTATGCCCTGCACAACCCGGATGCCACGGACACGCCCTTGTCCGTGGGCTTCCGGCTGGGCCGCGATCACTTCCCGCCCAATCTCGACGACATCCGCGTCCAGCAGGTGCTCCTGGCCGTCATCCGCGCCAATGGCCAGGTGTTCGAACTGGGTCCGGTCCGGCTCATGCTGACGCCGGACGGGGGGACCATCGGCGTGGGCGGCACGGTAGGCGGCAGCGTGGATGGGCTGATCAGCACCCGGCGCGGCAGCGGCAGCGCCTGGATTCCCCTGCTGGGGCAGTCC
>JAEUNV010000279.1 GCA_016790385.1 Zoogloea sp. | reverse complement strand
GGAGCGCGCCACCGGCCGCCCGCTGGCCCCCGCCATCGTC
Source organism: Zoogloea sp. (assembly GCA_016790385.1). Classification (GTDB taxonomy): domain Bacteria; phylum Pseudomonadota; class Gammaproteobacteria; order Burkholderiales; family Rhodocyclaceae; genus Zoogloea. The sequence continues at coordinate 1,514 of JAEUNV010000279.1, read as the reverse complement.
TGGCAGGACCGCCGCACCGTTGCCGCGTGCGAGCGCCTGCGCCAGGCCGGCCACGCGCCCCTGATCCATCGTCGCAGCGGCCTTGAGCTGGACGCCTATTTCTCCGCCACCAAGCTGGCGTGGCTGCTCGACCACATCCCGGATGCCCGCACCCGGGCCGCGGCCGGAGAGCTGGCCTTCGGCACCGTCGACAGCTGGCTGGTGTGGCAGCTCACCGCCGGCGCCCGCCACGTCACCGACGCCAGCAACGCCTCCCGCACCCTGCTGTTTGACATCCATCGCCAGTGCTGGGACGCCGATCTGCTGGCCCTCTTCGACATCCCCGCCGCGCTACTGCCGGAGGTGGTGGACAGCAGCGGCATGCTCGGCGAGACCGCCGCGGAACTGTTCGGCGCAGCTATTCCCATCGGCGGGCTGGCCGGCGACCAGCAGGCAGCAACCTTCGGCCAGGCCTGCCTGCAACCCGGCATGGCGAAGAACACCTACGGCACCGGCTGCTTCCTGATGCTCAACACCGGCGCCCAGGCGGTGCCCTCACAGCACCGCCTGCTTACCACCCTGGGCTGGCGGATCGGCCCGCGCACGGACTACATGCTTGAAGGCAGCGTATTCATCGGCGGGGCGGTGGTGCAATGGTTACGCGACGGCCTCGGCCTGATCCGGCAGGCAGCTGACATCGAAGCCCTGGCCGCTTCCGTACCGGACAGCAACGGCACCCTCCTCGTCCCCGCCTTCGCCGGCCTGGGTGCGCCTTACTGGGACGGCTACGCCCGCGGCACCCTGGTCGGTCTGACCCGCGGGGTGGGCAAGGCCCACATCGCACGCGCGGCGCTCGACGCCATTGCCCTTCAAACCGTGGATCTGGTCCATGCGATGAACCGCGACGGCGCCGGCCCCCTCACCGAACTCAGGGTGGATGGCGGCGCGGCCAGCAACAACCTGCTTCTTCAGATCCAGGCCGACCTGCTCGGTGTGCCGGTGATCCGCCCCCATCAGACCGAGACCACCGCCCTGGGTGCCGCCCTGCTGGCCGGACTGGCGGTGGGCATCTGGCGCGCCCCGGACGAGCTGGCCCACCTTTGGCAAGCGGAAAGGGTATTCGAGCCCGGGCGGGACGGGAGCTGGCGGGAAGAACGCCTGGCTGAATGGCACCGCGCCGTGGAGCGCAGCCGCGACTGGGCCCGGCCATGAAACGCGAGGCCCTGCTCGCCCGCCTGCGCAGCACTCCCGAATGGGACGTGCTGATCATCGGCGGCGGTGCGACGGGGCTGGGTTGTGCGGTGGACGCCGCCGCCCGGGGTTACACCACCCTCCTCCTGGAAGCCCACGACTTCGCCAAGGGCACCAGCTCGCGCTCAACAAAGCTCATTCATGGGGGGGTGCGCTACCTGGCTCAGGGTCGCATCGGGCTGGTTCGAGAGGCCCTTGAAGAGCGCGCCCTGCTCCTCGCCAATGCGCCTCACCTGGTCCACCCCCAGCGTTTCGTCGTACCGGTATATCACCAGTGGGACCGC
>JAEUNV010000245.1 GCA_016790385.1 Zoogloea sp. | reverse complement strand
CCTGGCCGATGCCAGCATCGACGCCCTGTGGTCCAGCTATGCCCTGCAATGGTGTCACCCACGCAAGGCCCTGCCCGAGCTGGCGCGCAGCCTGCGCCCTGGCGGCCAGCTTTGGATCGCCACCCTGGGCCCGGGAACCCTGCATGAGCTGCGCGACGCCTTCCGGCTGGTGGACGCCCACGAGCACGTGCTGCCCTTCCAGCCCCCGGAAGTGATCGAGGACGCCGCCGAAGATGCCGGCCTGCGTGTCCTGGCCAGCGAGCGCGATACGCTTCAGGCCTGGGCTCCCGATCTGCGCGGCCTGCTCACCAATATCAAGACGCTCGGCGCCCACCAGACCGGCGCACAACGCCGGACACCCCTGGGCAAAGCGGCCTGGAACAAGCTGGTCAAGGCCTACGAGATGCACCGCACGCCGGCCGGGCTGCCAGCCTCCTACGACACCCTCTGGCTTCTCGCCGAAAAAACATGAGCGCCTACTTCATTACCGGCACTGACACCGAGATCGGCAAGACCTTTGTCACCTGCACCCTGCTCCACGCAGCCCGAGCGCGCGGCTTGACGGCGGTGGGTATGAAACCCGTGGCGGCTGGCGCTGAAATGATCGGGGGCGAGCTCATCAACGAGGACGCCGCCCGCCTGCGTGATGCCGGCAGCTTCGACCCCGGCCTGGCCCTGCTCAACCCCTACTGCCTCAGCAGTCCTATCGCCCCCCACATTGCTGCCGCTGAGGAAGGAGTGCGCATCGAGGCCCACCGCATTCTGGAAGCCTTTGGCGCACTCACCCGCCAGGCCGAAGTTGTATTGGTGGAGGGGGTTGGCGGCTTTCGCGTACCGCTGGCCGCGGGCTATGACACCGCCGATCTGGCGTGTGACCTGGCCCTTCCGGTGATCCTCGTGGTGGGCATGCGCCTGGGCTGCATCAATCATGCGTTGCTCACCGCCGAAGCCATCCAGGGCCGCGGCCTCCGGCTGGCGGGCTGGATTGCCAACCAGGTGGATCCAGCCATGCTGCGCTTTCAGGAGAATCTGGATGCCCTGCGCCTGCGCATGGAAGCTCCCCTGCTCGGCGTGGTTCCCTTTCAGGCCGATGGTGAAGCCGCGCGGGCCGCAGCCGGCGTCAGCCTACCGGCCTGAGCGCCGTTGGCGCAGCTGCTCGAACAAGCACACCCCGGCAGCCACGCCCACATTCAGGGACTCCATCCCCCCCGGCATGGGGATCAACACCCGCTGAGTGGCGAGCGCTGCCACAGCCGCCGAGAGGCCCAGCCCCTCCGAACCGAACAGCCAGGCCACCGGCCCCTGCAAGTCCAGCGCGTAGAGCTCGACTGCATCACGCAGATCGGCGGCCAGGATCGCCCCTGGAAAGCCAGCGAGCGCGGCTCCGACATCACAGCCCTCCCACAGGCGAAGCCCGAAGTGGGCGCCCATCGCTGCCCGCAAGACCCGCGGCGACCAGGCCTGGGCACAGCCCGGCGTCAGCAGAACGTCACCCACCCCGACCGCAGCAGCCGTCCGCAGGATCGTGCCGAGGTTTCCTGGATCCTGCACACCATCAAGAACAACACAGGTATCCACCACTGAAAGTGCATCGGGCTGAACGGGAATGGCGATCCGCGCCAGTACCCCGCTGGGTGAATCCACCGGGCTCACATGGGCAAACACCCGGTCCGGGACTTCGACCAGGATATCGGGATTGCAGCGCGCCAGCAGGCGGGCGATCTCCTGCAACGACTTTCCACTTTCGCTCACCACCACCTGCCGCAACGCGGCCCCCCGCGCCAGCGCCACCTCCAGGAGATGGGCGCCGTCGAGCAAGGTTTCCCCCTCCCGGCGCCGATCCCTGGCGGACGTGGCCAGGGCGTGGAGGTGCTTCACCGCCGGATTGTCGCGCGAGCTGATCCGCTTCACGGTCAATAGGCCAGGCCGAGAGTGGCAAGAGCGACGGTAAGCGTGCCCAGCACCAGGTTGAACGTGACCCGCACGCGGATGAGATTCATCGCCTTTGCACCCTGCGCCCAGTCCTCGGCCGCAACCGCCTGTTGCAGTGTCCGCCACGGGCCGAACCAGATGCTGGCGAAAACACCCGCCATCAACAGCCCGCTGGCCGCCATCACATGCCACGACCGGGGTGCCTGGGCGAAGCCGACCTCAAGCAACATCGCAAATCCCGAGACAACGATCACCGTGATCGCCACCCACACGATGCGGAAGAAACGCCCCAGCACCGCGCCCCACAAACCCAGACGTTGGGCAGGTGGCAGGGCAAGGGCCGCCGGACGCAGGCAGAAATGGGCAAAGGCCATCCCGCCAACCCAGGTCACGACGCCTGCCAGGTGGATGAACAACAGAAAATGGTGGAGTTTCACAGGCAGTCCTCATCGGTCCATAGGGGCGGGTTGGCCACAATGGCATGCACCGGCGCAAAACTGCGCCGATAGATCGGGCACACCCCGTGGGCCTTCAGGGCAGCAAGATGGGCCGGAGTCGGATAGCCCTTGTGAGCGGCCAGCCCGTATTGGGGATATTGCCTGTCCAAGGCCACGAGCATGGCATCGCGCGCGGTCTTGGCCAGGATG
>JAEUNV010000220.1 GCA_016790385.1 Zoogloea sp. | reverse complement strand
TCCTTGTGCTTGTCGCGCACGCGCCGGTTGAGCACATCCTTGCCTTCGGAGTCGGAGCGCAGGTCGTCGATTTCGCTGGCGTAGCGCTCGAAGATGTCTTCAAAGTAGAACGAGGTCAAGAAATTACCTTTTCAATGTAGGACGCCCACAGGGAGGTGGCTTCCTGAAGGGGGTCGTCGATCAGGTTGCGCCGCCGCAGGGCGTCGTAGTCCTGTCGCCGTGCATCGTCGGAAAGCAGGTCGTAGGCAGCCTGGATCTGGCGGAAGCGGTCGGCGGCGCCGGGGTCGGGGTTGCGGTCCGGGTGGTACAGGCGGGCGGCTTTGCGATAGGCCGTCTTGATGTCGTCGGCGGCGGCCGTCGGCGAAATGCCCAGGATTTCGTAGGGATCACGCATTGTGTTCAAAGGGGGAAGAGGCCCGGCCGGTACGGGGCGGGGCACGGGAAGCGCTGGATTATAAGGCAAAGGGCCGGGACATCACCCCCGGACTCCGCTCGACGGCGAGGTGGATGACGCAAGGCGCTGATGGGCGGCGGCGGCCGCCCCGCGCAAGGGGGATGCCCCCGCCCACCGGCGTGTTCAGTGCGGCGGTGGAAGCTGGTCGGCGAAGGCGTCGGCCGGCATGGGGCGGCCGAAGTAGTAGCCCTGGGCGTAGTCGCAGCCGAGCAGGCGCAGGTCGTGGGCGATGTCGGCGGTTTCCACTCCTTCGGCCAGCACGGCGATCTTCAGGCTCTTGGCCATCTGGATCACGGCACGCACGATGGCGCCGGCATCCGGATCGGTGGGCAGGTCACGGACGAAAGACTGGTCGATCTTGAGCTTATCGACGGCAAAGCGGCGCAGGTAGGCAAGGCTGGAATAGCCCGTGCCGAAGTCGTCGATGGCCAGGCGCAGGCCCATGGCGTGGAGCTGGCGGACGGTGGCGAGGACGTGTTCCGTGTCCTTGACGAGCACGTTTTCGGTGATCTCGAGCTCGATCATGGCGGGGTCGGCCCCGCTGTCGGCGAGGGCCATGCGGGCGATGTCGACCAGATTGCCGCGGGTGAATTGGAGGGGTGACAGGTTGACGGCGACCACGAGCCGCTGATGCCCTGCATCCTGCCAGGCGCGGGCCTGACGACAGGCTTCGCGCAGTACCCATTCGCCGATCTCGACGATCAGGCCGTTGTCTTCGGCGACCGGAATGAAGACGCCGGGGGGCTGCATCCCGAGATTGGGGCAGTTCCAGCGGATCAGGGCTTCAGCGCCGACGATGCGGTTGTCGCCCAGGTCGATGAGGGGCTGGTAGTGGAGAATGAATTCGTCACGTTCCAGCGCCCGGCGCAGACGGTTCTGGATGTCGAGGCGCTGTACTGCATCCTCGTTCATCCTCTGGGAGTAGAAGCGGAAGGTGTTGCGGCCGGATTCCTTGGCGTTGTACATGGCCGCGTCGGCGTTGCGGATCAGGGTGTCGAAGTCCGTTCCGTCCTCGGGATAGACGGCCAGCCCGACGGAGCAGGACAGGCTCATCTCCTGGCCGGCCAGCGCGCAGGGGCGGGCCAGGGTGTGCATGATCTTTTCGACGATGGGGGCGATGTCGTCGCTGTCGCGAATGTCGGTGAGCAGGACCAGGAATTCGTCGCCCCCTTGGCGGCTCACGGTGTCGGTGTCTCGGGTGGTGCTGCGCAGGCGGTCGGCAAAGGTTTGCAGCAGGGCGTCGCCCGCCGGATGGCCCAGGCTGTCGTTGATGTGCTTGAAATGGTCCAGATCGAGCAGCAGCAGGGCGACCCGGGTTTCGGCCCGCACCGCGTGGGCAAAGGCCTGCTCGGCCCGGTCGCGGAGCAGGAAGCGGTTGGGCAGGCGGGTCAGCAGGTCGTGTCGGGCAAGGAATTCGGCCCGCTCCTCGGCCGCCTTGCGGTCGGTGAGGTCGGAGAACATGGCCACGTAGTGGAGAATCCCGCCGTCGTCGTCACGAACCGTGGAGATGGACAGCCATTGGGGGAAGATCGCTCCGTTGCTGCGTCGGTTCCAGGATTCGCCGTTCCAGTGATTGGTGTGGGCGAGTTCGTTGAGCACGGAGTCGAGGAAGCCGGGGGCGTGATGACTGGCGTCGATCAGGGCTGCTTCGGTGCCCATGACGTCCTCGGCGGCATAGCCGGTGAGGTGTGTGTAGGCCCGGTTGACCGAGATCACCCGGCACTGGCCGTCGGTGATCATGATGGCGTCGCGGCTTTCGCTGAAAACGGTGGCGGCGAGCTGGAGCTGGCTGTGTTGTCGTCGGGATGCGCTGATGTCGCGGGAGGTGCCCTCGACCCCCGTGGGTTTGCCGTCCGGATCGCGCAGATAGTTGGCATTGGTGGACAGCCAGACTTCGTGCCCGTCCTTGTGGCGCAGGCTGTATTCGTAGCCATGCAGGCGGCCGCCGGCAGCGGCGAGGGCGTTCATGAATGCGTTGCGGGTGGCCTCGCCGCCCACGTAGAGGTCGGCGGCCAGGGTGCCGATGAGTTCATCCGGGCGGTAGCCGAGCAATTGCTGGATCGATGCGGATAAGCGGAGCAGTCTGCCGGATGCGTCGGTGCGGTAGTAAGTGTCCTGGAGGTTGTCCAGGATGGCGCGGAGTTCGGCTTCGTGGGGTGCTGCCAGGGCTTCGACGGCGCGAAGATCGGTGATGAAGCCGGCAGCCCCGTTGATCGTGCCTTCCGCGTCGTCGCAGGTGGTGATGGTGCTGATCAGGGCGGGGATGACACTGCCGTCCCGGTGCATCAGTTCGAGGCGGTAATTGCGCCGATCACTGCTGGCAATGCGTTCGATCTGTCGACGAAGCAGGCCCCGGCTGGCGGGATGAACGAAATCCGTGGTGTGGCGCCCGATCATCTCGGCCACACTGTAGCCCAGCAGCTGAGCCATGGTCTGGTCGACGCGGAGAAAGTGCCCTCGTTCATCGACGACGAAGCACCCATCCGTTGTTCGGGCAATTAGGTCGCTGTGCACGCTGCCCACGTCCCGGACAGGCGGCCCGGGCGGGGGGTGAAATGGGAGTGGCAAGTCCATGATCGGGGAATCAAGATTTCCCCGGAATATCGGCATGGCGTGCCGAAACTTGAAGCTTATGCCCCTGT
>JAEUNV010000211.1 GCA_016790385.1 Zoogloea sp. | reverse complement strand
AAGTCGAAGGCCTCCGGCGGCAAGGCGTTGCGCACCAGGGCTTCCAGCTGAACCTCACCGAAGGCCCCCCGGGCGCGTTTGTCACCGAGCAGCTCTTGCAGGCTGACCACGTTGGTGGTCAGGTCACCGATCTTCTTTTGGGCCTCGTCAATGGTGGCTAGACGGGCCATGACGCTGGCGAAGGTTTCGTTGGTCTTGCGAAAGCCCTCGTCCAGCCGCTGGTTGACATGCCCGGTGATGGCCTCAAGCCGCTCGCCCACCGTGCGGTTCATGGCCTCGATGCTGTGGGTCAGCTGCTCGGACGCTCCCTTGAGCCCGCTCTGAAGCAGCTCCCGGTCGGCGCGGGCATGTTCGGCGAGCGTCCTGAGGGTTTCGGCCATCATTTCGCTGCGCAGCTTTTCCTGCCCTGCGGCAATGACCGCCGCCAGCTCGTTCAGGCGCAGGGCGTTGCCCTCCTGATGCTTGCCAAGCTGGCCGACAAAGGCCAGGTGGAGTTGCTGGAGCGCGTGCCGGGACGCCGCCTCACCGCCTTCGAAACGCTCGCGCAGGCGATCGGTTTCACCCGCCATCATGTCCATCACCCGGTCACCCGTTGTGGTGGAGGCGGCCTGTAACTCGCGCACGAATTGGAGTTGCTGGTGCCCGAAAAGGCTTTCCAGGCGGGCGCCAAGGTCGTCGGAGAGGGCCTCGCTCGCGCGCTCCATCCGGTGCAGCTTGAGAATCAGGTGAATCAGGCTGGCAAAGACCAGGGCAATAGCGGCAATCAGCCAGGGGACAAGGGAAGCCAGAAGAGGGGCGGACTCGGAAATCATCGGGAGAGTATACCGCCCCCACCTGTAAATTAGTTCAGCGCCCGCAGGCTGACCAGGGGTGGCTGGGCAAGCAGGTGACGGGTGCCGACCCAGCCCGCGAGGGTCACCACCAGCACGCCGGCCAGCGCCCCGACCCCCATGGGCAGCAGACTGGGCACATAGGGCAACTTGAACACGAAGTGGCCCAAGGCCCAGCCGATACCCGTGGCTCCTGCGCCGGCGAGCACACCAGCCACCAGGCCGAGTACGGCAAACTCGGCCAGCAGGGCCGATCGCAACTGGACATTGCGAGCACCCAGGGTGCGCAGGATGGCAAGCTCCTTCTCCCGCTCATCGTGGGTCGCCTGAAGCGCCCCGAAGAGAACGACGACGCCCGCCACCACGGCAAAACCAAAGACAAACTGTACGGCGGCGACGAGCTTTTCCACCATGCCGCGCACCTGGGCAACCACTGCCGCCACGTCGATGACCGTGAAATTGGGAAAGGCGGCAACGATGCGATTGGCGAACTCCAGATCCGATGGCGGCAGGTAAAAACTGGTGATGTAGCTCGCCGGGAAGTTCTCGAGCATGCCCTGGCCGGCAATGACGAAGAAGTTCACCCGCATGGAATCCCAGTCGAGTTTGCGCAGACTGGTGATTCGCGCCTCGCTGCGGGTGCCGGCAATCTCGAAAGTCAGGAGATCACCCATGGCCAGCCCGAGGGTCTGGGCGAGCCCCTGCTCCACCGAGAACTGGGGTGTGGTGTCCGCCCCATGCCAGCGCCCGGCTGCAACGCTGTTGCCGTCGGGCAGACGGGTGTCGAAGGAGAGGTTGAAATCCCGGTCCACCAAGCGCCGGGCGCGGTCGTCCGTGTAGTCATCCGGCCCCACCGGGCGGCCATTGACCGCCACCAGACGGCCACGGATCATGGGCTGCAATCCGGGCTCCCGGCGCCCGGACTCCCTGAAAAACTGGCGCACTGCATCCACCTGATCGGGCTGGATGTTGATCACGAAACGGTTGGGTGCGTCGGCGGGCGTGGCTTGCTGCCAGTTGGTGAGCAGATCGCCGCGCACCAGCGTCAGCAGCAACAGGGCGGTCAGACCCATGCCCAGGGCCAGCACCTGCACAAGGCTGGCCACCGGCCGGCGACGCAGGGAGGCGATGCCGTAGCGCCAGCCACTGCCAGCCACCCCACGCACCCGTCCCAGCCCGGCCAGCACCAATCCCCCCACGGCGGCATAGACCGCGAAGGCCAGGGCAAACCCGATCACCACCCAGGCGCCCAGCAGCCAGTCCCGGGCGACCCCCACCAGCAGCCCAGCCAGTAACAGCGCACCGCAGGCCCAGGCGAGACCTTCGCGGGTGGCTACACCGTCCCATTCGCGGCGCAGCACCCGCAAGGTGGGCACCCGACCGAGGCGGATCAACGGCGGCAGGGCAAAACCAAGCAGCAGGAGCATGGACACCGCGAACCCATGCAGCACCGGCCACAAACCCGGCGGCGGGAGGGGAAAGCCCACCAGATCACCCAACAGGCCGTTAAGCACAAACTGCACGGCAAAGCCCAGGGCACAACCCGCGGCCCCGGCCATGAGGCCGAGCAGCGTAAATTCGCCGATGAACATCGCCATGAGCTGCGATTGCCCGGCGCCCATGCAGCGCATCACCGCGCAGCCATCCAGATGCCGCTCGACAAAGCGCCGGGTGGCCAGGCCAACCGCCACTGCCGCCAGCACCACCGCCAGCATTGCCGCAAAGCGCAGGAAGCGCTCGGTACGATCAAGGATGGAACGCACTTCGGGGCGGGCGTTGTCCACCGTCTCCAGGGTTTCGCCCCGCTTGAGGCGGGGTTTGGCCCAGCTTTCAAAGGCGGCCACGTCCCGGGCTTCACCGGCCACGTGCAGCCGATGGAAAACGCGGCTGCCGGGCTGTATAAGCGCCGTGGCGGGCAGATCGGCCGCGTTGATCACCAGGCGCGGCAGCAGGCTGAAGAAGTTGGCGCCCCGATCAGACTCGAAGGACAGCACCGCGGCCATGCGCAGGCGCGAGGCACCCAGCCCCACCATATCGCCAGGACGCGCCCCTAGGGCACTGGCCAGTCGCTCATCCAGCCACAGCTCGCCGGGGGCAGGAATGCCCGCTGCCGGGGCATCGGGCTGGTTGAGGCCGGGGGCAATGCGGATCGTGCCACGCAGGGGATGGCCGTCCTCCACCACCTTCACACCGGCCAGTTGGGCACCTTCGGCGGTGCTGGCCATGCTGGTAAAGGTGCTCGACACCACAGACTTCAGCCCCAGTCGGCCGGCCTCGGTGCGATAGGCCGGGTCGAGGTCATGATCCGACACCAGCACCAAGTCACCACCGAGCAGCTGGTTCGCCTCACGCCCGAGGGCCTGGGCCACCCGGTCGGTGAAGAAACCCACGCTGGTCAGGCTGGCAACGGCAATGATCAAGGCAATCAGCAGCAGGCCGAGTTCGCCGGCCCGCAGATCGCGGCGCAGCATGCGGAAGGACTGAATAAAAGCCGGAGGGATTCGGTTCATGGGCTCTCAGGCAGCGCAGCCGCGAAAAGATTCCGACGAGCGCCGGAATCTCCCGCCATACGACGATCAGGCTGCACTTGAACGCCAGCGCTGCACGAGGCGAACCCAGTAGGCCACCCCGTAGGGAATGGCCGAATCATTGAAGTCGTAGTGGGGATTATGCAGGGTGCAGCCCCCCTCCCCCGGACCATTGCCAAGCCAGATGTAGCAGCCGGGTTTCTCCTGAAGAAAGTAGGCGAAATCCTCCGCGCCCATGCTCGGCTTCGGATCGATGTGCACCTTCCCTTCACCGCACACCTCCACAGCCACCCGGGCGCAGAACTCGGCTTCGGCAACCGTGTTGATGGTCGGAGGATAGCCGCGTCGATATTCGAAGTTCACGTTCGCCCCGAAGGCCGCTCCCACCCCGGCACAGACGCGCTGCATGGTGTCTTCGACCATCGCCTCCACGTCAGGCCGGAAGGCCCGCACCGTGCCGCAGATGCGGGCGATGTCAGGAATCACGTTGTAGGCATCCCCCGCATGGAACTGGGTAACCGACAGCACTGCGGCGTCCTGGGGGTCGCGGTTGCGGCTGACCACCGACTGCAAGGCCTGGACCAGCGCGGCGCCCGCCAGTACAGGGTCGACGCCCTGGTGAGGCATGGCGGCATGGGCGCCGTGGCCCTTGATCTCGATATCGAATCGATCTGCACAGGCCATCACCGGGCCGCGATGGACGGCGATCTCGCCGAGGGGCAGACCGGGCCAGTTGTGCAGGCCGAACACCGCCTCCATCGGAAAACGCTCGAATAGGCCATCGGCAATCATCGCCGGCGCACCGCCCTCCCCCTCCTCGGCGGGCTGGAACAAAAAAACCACCGTGCCGTCGAAATCCGGGTTTCTGGCCAGATGCGCTGCGGCCCCCAGCAGCATGGCCGTGTGGCCGTCGTGGCCGCAGGCATGCATCCGCCCGGGGTGGCGCGAGTGGTGGTTGAAGTCGTTCTTCTCCTGGATGGGCAGCGCGTCCATGTCGGCACGCAGGCCGATGGCGCGGCCACTGGTGCCGGCCCGGAGAACACCGACGACGCCGGTCTTGCCCACTCCGGTGTGGGTTTCGATGCCCAGGGCACGCAGGCGCTCGGCCACGATGGCGGCGGTGCGGTGCTCCTCGAAGGCCAGCTCCGGATGGGCGTGGATGTCCCGGCGGATGGCGGTGATTTCGGCGTGATCGGCCCGCAGTTTTTCAAGAAGGTGCATGATGCGTCCCGATAGGCGGCCCCGGCGGCCGTGACGGAAAGATGATAGCAGCGGGGCACGCGCCCGCTCCACCGCAAGAAGCAGGCTCA
>JAEUNV010000206.1 GCA_016790385.1 Zoogloea sp. | reverse complement strand
GCCGGAGGGTGCGTCGTTTACCGGAGTGACGGTAATCGCCAGGTCGAGGATGAAGCTGTTGCCGGTGCTGTCGGTGCCGAGCACACGAACCTTCAACTCGCCGTTGAAGTTGGGCAGCTGAGTGGCATCGACAGTGAAGGTGTCCTTGTCCACCGCCGTGAAATAGCCGGAAGTGGTTTCGACGTACTTGGTACCGTCATAGACGTAGAGCTTGATCCGGGCCGGATCCGTGGCCGAGTAATTGGGATCAGCTTGCTTGAGCAGATCGAACAGCTCGAAATTCTTACTGGTGTCTTCGCAAAGGGAAACGCTGGTTGAGTACCGCGAAGTTGCCATGAACGACCTCCATCATTTTTTAGGTGTTGTTTCGTCTGCTCCGAAGCAAAGGGCGACGAAGAAAGAAAAACGGGGGTTGAACTGCAATTTGCGGGCCACGACCGGCTTAACAACTGTCAAAAATGAGAATTTCAATACCCCTCAATAACTTAATGGGTTCTATAGGGTTTTTTACCTGTGTAAAAAATCACGAAGCATGAGGGGGTGTAAAAAAATTCGACACGCGAGAATGATGAAAAGCATTGCCAACGCATCAAGCGGTGTTTTCGGAGGAGCGCGAAAACACCTCAAAAACAATAGTAAATATATGATTTTTAATAACTAAATACCAAATCACAACTTAGTATACTGCATCCAAAAAGGGTCTCGCCCCCCACTCCTGCTGCGTGAAGAAACCCACAAAAATCTCCGACATGGAACATTTCACATTTCGGCCAACGAATTAACACTTTTTTCATTATAAAAAAAACAAATTTGAGATCCAAGAAGCCGCCGGAATTACCCAAAAAAAGACATCGTATTTGTTAAAAATGCGCACAACGCCACAAAGTGTGTTGCCGCCTCAGTCTATAAATCGCGACTTATTACTCACTCGACATCACAGAGGCAAAACCTTGTGACTTTTTAACATTTGGCATTTAAGGTCCTGTGGCACCATCGGCGTCCTGGATCATGCGGAAACCGATTCCCGGCCTCCGCGCAGCACGACTAAGCGAGCAATCTGCCCATGCGCGAAACTCCCTCCTCCACCCTTGGCGAGGCTTTGGTCGACGGGGTCATCGACCAGTTGATGTTCCTGGCGCACTTCTTCGGCAAGCGTGCTGACCCCGCCCAACTGCTTGCGGATACACCAGTGGCCGATGGCAGGATCGGTGAAGCGCACATTCACGAATGCGCGCAACGGGGTGGCCTTTCCCTGAGCCGCAGCGCCAAGACGCCCGAGAAATTCAAACCATCCGAGCTCCCCGCGATGATCGTCGTGGACGGGGGAGATCCGCTGGTGGTCCTGAAACGCGAGGGGGACGAGTTCGAGTGTGTGCAGGCGGGCATCCGCGGCAGCATCTCACTCAGTGCCGCGCGCATCGCCGCCGAGTACCCCGGTATCACCTACTTTGTGCGGCCGCGGGTTTTCTTCGATACCCGCAGCCTGCTCTACCATCTGCCGCGTCCGCGCCGATGGTTCTGGGACACCCTGCTGGCCAACCGCAACATCTACGGATGGGCCTTGCTGGCGACGGTGCTGACCAACGTCTTTGCCGCCGTGATCCCGTTCTACACGATGTCCGTGTATGACCGCGTCGTGCCCAACAACGCGCTGGAAAGCTTGTGGGTCCTTACTGGCGGGGTCGTGGTGGTGGTCGTTTTCGATCTGGTCATCAAGATGCTGCGCAGTTATCTGATCGAGGCGGCGGCACGCAAGGCCGACGTGGCGATGTCGTCCCACGTCTTTGCCCACGCCCTGCGCCTGCGCGCAGCCAACCGGCCGGCCTCCGGCGGGGTGCTGGCGAACATCGTGCGGGATTTCGAGTCGGTGCGTGAATTCGTCACCTCATCCACCCTCACGATGTTGGGCGATGTGCCCTTCATGCTGTTCTTCCTGGTCCTGATCGGCCTGGTGGGGCACTGGCTGGTGATGATTCCCCTGGTCATGATTCCCCTGACCATCACGGCCTCCCTATTGATCCGGCGCCCGCTCATCCGGCTCCTTGGCGCCAACATGCAGGAATCGGCCCAGCGCACGGCTCACCTGTTCGAGACCATGAACGGGGTCGATACCCTGAAATCGCTGGGCGCCGAAGCCTGGGCCCGCCGCCAATGGGAGATGCTGACGGTCAAGATCTCCGAGAACTCCGTCAGGATGCGGGAGTGGACCTCGCTCGGGACCTACATTTCCCTGATGGTGACCAATCTCACCACGATCCTCGTGGTGATGTTCGGCGCGCTCCTGATCGCCGCGGGCGAGCTGACCATGGGGCAACTCATCGCCGTCTCGATGCTGACGGCCCGGGCCATCACCCCGGCCACCCAGATCGCCGCGCTGATCGTCCGCTACGAGCAGACCCGTCAGGCCCTGGACGCCCTCGACAAGATCATGGAGTCGCCCACCGACGAGACCACCGACAGCCTCCATCTGCCTCGTCTCCAGGGCCGCATCGATTTTCGTGACGTGCATTTCGCCTACCCCGAATCCGCCCCGCTGCTGAAAGGGCTCAACCTGAGCATCAAACCCGGCGAGCGTGTCGGCTTCATCGGTCGAATCGGCTCGGGAAAGAGCACCCTCTTCAAACTGCTGCTCAACCTTTACGGCCCCAGCCAGGGCAGCGTACTGGTGGATGGCATGTCGGTCGGTCAACTCGAACCCCAGAGCCTGCGCCGGCAGGTGGGCTATGTCCCCCAGGACGTGGTGCTGTTCCATGGCGATATCCGCGAGAACATCCTGCTGGGCAACGCCCAGGCCGGCGACGCACAGTTGCTCGAAGCCCTGCGCCTTTCTTGCCTGGATGAAACCCTGGCGCAGATGCCCCACGGCCTGGGCACCCAGGTGGGAGAGCGGGGCGACCGCCTCTCCGGTGGTCAGCGCCAGGCCGTCTCCATCGCCCGGGCACTGGTGCAGCAACCGCGGATGCTGCTCCTTGACGAACCGTCCAGCATGATGGACCCGGGCACCGAAGCGCGACTCATCGACAACCTTCGCAACATCAAAGGCATCACCCTGCTGCTGGTCACCCATCGCATGGCCATGCTCCCCCTGGTGGACCGACTGGTCGTTCTCGATCAGGGCCGGGTCGTCCTCGACGGACCGCGCGCAGAGGTTCTGCGCAAGTTGCAGGGCAGCACCACCCCGGCCACGCCGAAGGAATACGCCGCATGAAAGTCACCGCACCCGTCGCTTCCCCCGGTATCGAAAGCGAGCCCCTCACCCACCATCCCGATTTCGACCGCGGCCCGCGCAGTGCCGTGCTGATCCTGCTCGGCACCACGGCCCTGTTCTTCCTGCTGCTGTTCGCGTGGATGAGCCTCGCCCGCCTCGACATTTCGGTGAGCGCCATCGGCGCGGTGGTGCCATCGAGCCGGCTACAGCAGATCCAAAGCATGGAGGGTGGCATCCTGCAAGCGCTCAACGCCCGCGAAGGCAGCGTGGTGAAGAAGGGCGAGGTTGTCGCCGTGGTCGAAAACCGCCAATTCACCGCCGACATGGGCGAATCCCAGCAGGCCCTGTGGGCCGCCCAGGCAGCGCTGACCCGGCTGGATGCGGAAGCCCGCAACGCTGTCCCCACCTTTCCGCCCGAACTGGAGAAGAACGCCCCCGACCTGGTGAGAGAACAGCGCACCCTGTGGCAGACGCGCCGCCAGGAACGCGAAAACTCCCTTGAAACCCTGTCACGGCAACTCAACCAGCGCCAGCAGGAACTGGCCGAAGCGCGCGCGCGGCATGAAGCGATCCAGGAAGCCATCGGCCCGGCCCGCGAGGCACTCGCCATCGAGGAGAAGCTGGCCACGGCAGGTGCGGGCGCCCGCGCCGACCTTCTCAATGCCCAGCAGCGCTACACCAGCCAGAAAGGCGAACTGGAAACCACCCGCATCTCGATCAATCGCATCCAGGCAGCCGTTGCGGAAGCCCAGGCCCGCCTCTCGGAAACCCGCTCGCGCTTCCTCACCGAAACCAGCAAGGAAAAGAACGAGAGCGAGCTGCGCGCCGCGACCCTGACCGAGCAGCTGACCGGACGCAGCGACAAGGTGGCCCGGCGGGAACTCCGCGCCCCCCTCGACGGCGTGGTCAATCGGGTTCTCATTCCCACCATTGGCGGCGTGGTGAAGGCCGGCGAGAGCATCATGGAAGTGGTGCCGGCCGAAGAACACCTGCTCGTGGCGGCGCGGGTCAAGCCTTCCGACATCGCCTTCATCAAACCCGGGCAGGAGGCCAAGGTCCGCATCAGTGCCTATGACTCGTCCATTTTCGGCACCCTCGCCGGCGAGGTGGTGAGGGTGGGCGCCGACGCGGTGGTGGACCCCGAGCGCAAGGAGACCTTCTTCGAGGTCTTCCTCGAAACCCGAAAGAATTACCTCGGCGATCCCTCCGAACGCCTCACCATCTCGTCGGGCATGGCCGCCGACGCGAGCATCCAGACCGGCAAACGCACGATGATGGAATACATGCTCAAGCCCATCGTCAAGACCTTCGACAAATCCCTGCGGGAACGCTGATGACTCTGCCCCTCCCCGCCCGCCGCCTGGCCGCCGCGCTTGCCGCCTGCGGCCTGCTGGGCACCCCGGCCCTTGCCGCCCCCCTGCCCGTGGTGGTGGACAAGGTGCTGCTGCAACAGCCCAGCGTGCGTTCCGCCCAGGCCCTGCTGCGGGCCGCCGATGCCCAGATCACGCAGGTACGATCCGACTTTCTGCCCAGCCTGGGCCTGAGTTACCGCAATTCCGACGCCCGCGATGAAACCCAGGGCCGCCCGGTCGACCGCAATGTGCGCCGCAGCGATGCCAGCCTGCGCTGGAACGTTTTCAATGGCGCCGCCGATACCCACCGCCTGCGCTCGGCGGGCTTCACCCGGGACGCTGCCGATGCCGACCTGGACAGCGTGCTTGAGCAGGTCGCCTTCGAGATCACCGAAGCCTATGCCGACGTGGTGCGCCTGCGCCAGACCATGGACAGCCTGCAAGCCACCATCGCCCGCCAGGAAAGGGTCGAGGCCAACGTAGCCCAGCGCGTGGACGCGGGCCGCATCTCGTCGGCGGAACTTGACCTGATGCATGTGCGCCTGATCCAGAGCCGTACCCTCCTCGGCCAGTTGCGGGCGCAACTGGGGACCGCCGAATATCGCTACCGCCTGCTCACCGGCGAGGCCCCGAACGATCTGATCACGCCGGGCATCCGGCCGGCCAAGGGCGATGCCGACATTGACGCCCTGGTGGAACGCATCCATGAACGCAATCCGCGCCTGCGCGCCGCCTTGCAGCGTAGCTCAGCACGCAAGGCCGACATCGGCGTGGCCCGGGGCAGCTTTTTCCCGGCGGTGGACCTCTCCCTCAACAAACGCCTCGACAACAGCACAATCCCTGTGCCGGTTTCGGATACCGACCGGGCTGCCCAAGTTCAGGTCAGCATCGACATTCCCCTGGGCGGCAAGAACCTCGGTCGCCACACGGAAGCGATCGAACGCCATCAGGCGGCACAGGCCGACGCCGACGACCTGCTGATGAAGGTGTCGCGGGAGATCACGGACCTTTACCGGCAGCTCGCCGAGACGCGGGAGATCGCCCCCCTGACGGAACAGCGGGTGATCGCCGCCCAGCGCGTGGCCGCTGCCTACGAGCTGCATTTCGAGGCCGGCCGGCGCAGCCTCAACGATGTGTCGATTGCCCAGGAAGACCTCTTCAACGCCCAACGGGCCCTGATTGAGAACCACGCCCAGCAGACCACGCTGCAAGCCCAGCTCCTGAGCCTGGCCGGCGAGCTGCGCGAGACCTTGCGCACCCGCTACCAACCGGTCTTCATAGCGCCTGAGCTCTTTGGCACCACGCCCTACAACCCGGCG
>JAEUNV010000185.1 GCA_016790385.1 Zoogloea sp. | reverse complement strand
TTCTGATCCTGCCCAACATCTCCATGGTGATCACCCCGTTTCCTCTGCCTAAAAATTAGGCAGGATAGGTCAAACACCCTGGTCAGTTTTCGGCCGGTATACACCCCTTTTGCTGGTCAGTTTTCGGCCGGCATCAACAATACTGATACAAGCCCCCCAACGAATGCCCCACCAGCACATAGGGCGGCTTGAGCCCCGCTGCGCGCAGCGCCGCCCGCTGCTCGGCGGCCAGCGTGCAAGGATCCCGTGGCCCCGTTTTGGCCGGCACGGTGCCCGTGCCCGGCCGGTCATGGGCAAACACCGTGTGCTTGGCCGACAGCGCCGGCAGCACATCCCGCCACACCTGCCGGCCATCCCCCAGCCCGGACTGGAACACCACCACCGGGCCGCTCCCTGCCAGGGTGTAAGTGCCGGCCTCCGGCGTCTCAGGTTTGCTTGCACAGCCCCCAATCGACAGGCTGGCGACAAGCGCAAGGGCGGGGAGCGAGTAAGGGATGCGTGAACTCATGGGTCTGACGGCGGGATGTGGGTAATGTGCGTTGCCCCGGATGGGTGGAGGGCTCGGGGGGGCGGATTCGAATTCAGTTGACCGCGGGCCTGGAACCGCCGTCGGCCAACGCATCCGCGAGTGAACGCCGAGCGAGTCCGCCCCCGCCCCCACGGAAGCATCACGCCGCGACATTGCAGATCATCGGGGAGCCGCCCCCTGTGCTCAGCACGCCAACTCTCTGAAGCGCTTTCGCAGCCCGAAGAGCCGCAACTGGATATCCGCCAGCGCCTGCCCGCTGGCCTGGCGTTCCTCCGCCTCCACCAACGGAATCCGCCCATCCAGTCGCTGGCATTCCCGTTGAGCGTCTGCGGGGAGCTTCTGCCGTCGTCCGAAAGTTTCGTACTGCTTCGGATTCATCCCGGTCAAAGGCCGCATGGCATCGGCAATATGCTCACGAAGCCGCTCCTGCTGCACCGCCGACCCAACCCGCTCCTGCCCCGACAGCCGACTCACCCCGCGCGGGGGCTCCACATCCACCGTCTTTGCGCCGAGGCAGGGGCTGTCGGAATAGACGACTTTTCCGTTCTCCTCGCACTTGAACACGGTCTTTGCCGGCGGAGGGAGGGATTGGGCCTGGGGGGCAAACGTGAATAGTGTCAGCGCGGTGAGGACTGCGGCGGCGCGATGCATGACATGGAAGCGCATGGAGAGGACAGCCTGCGTGGCAGGAATGCTGTTGAGATGAGACGCGATTGTATGCAAAAGGGATTGCCTGGGGGCTTGTGAGGTCGCGCCTCAACGGCGGCCGAATCGCCCCTGCATGCAAGAAACGCAGATCAGGAGAAGGAAGCCCGCCCGGGGAGTGATCCCATCCATACCGTGATCTGTACGCTGATGTGTCTGGACTGCCGGGAAAGCCGCCAAACTCGAAGCAACTATTGCCCCGAAAACCTCGGTGGCCGTGGCAATGCACCTCTGGCCGAGCGATACGGCCGAAACAGCCGCAGTGCTTGGATCAGACGACAGCCGGCAAATTGGCGTAAGCAACCGATGCCTTCCAAGCTTCGAGTCAGCCCCGGCCTTGCAAGGCTCGCCGTAGCGGGCCGGGGGGTGACCGAGGGCTCAGGCCCCCGCGCGTTGCGCCCGGATTGAAGGGTGAGGAAGGTCAAGCGTCATGAACCGGGCATCTGGGCCGTAGGAGGCCAGGCGCACAGCATCGGGGCCGGCGGGCGTGGAATCCCGGAAGCCATAGCGCTGCCAGAAGCGCGAAGAGCCATTGACGGCGGTGAGACAGCCAGAACTTAGATTGCTGCTCCGCAGCGCGCTCATGTACGCGTTGATGAGCGCTGCGGCTACGCCGAAGCTTCGCGCTTCAGGCCGGACCGCAAGGTCATGCAGGTATAGGGCGACAGCCTGGCCAGGAAGGCAGTAGTCCGTGTCGTGCAAAGGCAGCGGGCCGCAGTCTTGTACCGGGACTGATACCAGGTAGCCCACCACATCCTCCCCAAGCTCAGCAACGAAGCTTGTTTGCAGCGGAGAGATCAGCTTGGAGAGGAATGAGACGGCGGACTCCTGCTTGGCCTCGTCGTAACAGCGCGACTGAATTGCCAGCACGGAGCGGATGTCCCGAGAATCCATCGGGCGGATTGCTAGCGATACGGACATGATTGCGACGGAAAGAGATTATGTGGTCTGAGGTGGAGG
>JAEUNV010000163.1 GCA_016790385.1 Zoogloea sp. | reverse complement strand
AAGATCACTGCCTCGCCCTGTTTGCGCGCCCTTCAGGGCTTCACGGAAATCCACGTCCCGCGCCTTGTAGTTCGGCGTATCGGCGTTGGCGATATTGGACGCGATGACCTGCTGGCGATAGGCACGGGTGTTGAGGGCGGTTTGGTGGAAACGCATCGCGTCGTCAAGTCGGCTGCTCATTCGATTCACCTCTAAAGTTCATTTCCACTTGTGCCGTCATTCCTGCCTGAAGCGCACGCTGTGGTGGGCATGCAGTTCATTGCAGCTTCCATGCCAGCCATGCTAGAGGCCCGCCCCACCCCGGAAAGGGCCGAACAGGCGGCAATTCCGGCGCCAATTTGCCCCCCTCCTCCTCCCTCCCCCTGCCGCGGCGGCAATTTTCCGGCAAGTTTTGCCGGCCGCCCGCGCAGCCCATGCCACAGGAAATGGCCCGGGAAAGGCCGTCTGTTTCCGACGGCACTCGGGGTGCCGACATGATTCAATGGGTTTGTTGCCCTGCCTTCGCCCCCATGCCTCATCTGCCCGCCTTTCTCGCCCTCGTGTTCGCGCTGCTGCCTGTCTCACCCGTTCAGGCCCGGCAGGACCCCGCGCCGGTAAAGGCCGAGGTCAGCCGCTTTCTGGAGATGCAGAGCCGCAGCCTGCCGGGCGAGGTGCGTGTTCAGGTGGGAGAGTTCATCGGCGACAACGCGCTGGCGCCCTGCGTCCAGCTGGAAGCCTTCCTGCCGGCCGGCGCTCGGGCCTGGGGGCGCGTCTCGGTCGGCATCCGTTGTCTGGCCCCTGCAACTTGGACAGCCTACGTTCCGGCTGAAGTCCGGGTCATGGGCGTGTACCTGGTCAGCACCGGATCGATCTCCGCAGGCCAGGTGCTAAGCCCGGCGGATGTCCGTCGGCAGGCTGGCGAACTCACGGCCCAGGTGGCCGACGTTCTCACCGAGCCGGCGCAGGCCATCGGGCATGTGGCACGCATCAGTCTCGCCAGCGGTCGCCCGTTGGCGGCCAGCCATCTGCGCCTGCCACCAGCGGTCCTTCAGGGCCAGGCGGTCAAGGTGGTGTCTCGCGGGGCAGGCTTTCAGGTTGCCAACGATGGCGTAGCCCTCAGCAGCGCCGCCGACGGGCAGGGTGCGCAGGTGCGCCTGGCCAATGGACAGGTCGTTCGGGGCATCGCCCGCAATGGCAACATTGTGGAAATCACACTACCCTGATCAACGCACGTCCACTTTTGCCCAAATCGGTTAAAGTTTCTGACCCATCGGTCGTAGACCCCTGCGACATATGGAAGAAAGGGCAACGCCATGAAGATCGATAACTCCGTCAAATCGGCTGCGGGCCTTCCGCCCAACGACGGCCGAACCCGCTCCGCCAAGGAATCCCAGAAGAGCGAATCAGCCAGCGGCGGCGGAGAAAAGGTTGAGCTGTCTTCCCTGTCTGCGCGTCTACAGCAGATGGAGGAAACCATTGCCAACACGCCTGTGGTGGACAGCGCCAAGGTGGACGAGATCAAGCAGGCCATCACTGAAGGGCGCTTCAAGGTGGACACCGGCAAGGTTGCCGACGGTCTCATTGAAAGTGTGCGGCAGATGCTGAGTACGCAGACGGGATCGGCCTGACGTGCCTGTCGATCCGGCGCTCACCCAACGTCTGGCTCGCCTGATTCTGGACGAGCAGGCGGGCCTCAAGGCTTTCATCTCGCTGCTGCGGCGCGAGGAAGCCTTGCTCGTGGAAGGCCAGATCGACGCCCTGACCGCCGTCGCCGAAGAGAAAACCGCGCTCTACCGTTCGTTGCAACGGCTCTCCGACGAACGCACGGTGATGTTCGCCCGTCTCGGGGCAAAGGTGAGCAACGACAACATCCGTATTGTCCTCGCGCATTCCCCCGAAGCGCTGGCAGCCTGGGATGATGTGGTGGCCCTGGCGGCAGATGCCAAAGAGCGGAACCGGCTCAACGGACAACTGATCTCCGAACGCCTTCAGAACAACCAACAGGCCCTCAGCACCCTCCTTGCCGCCGCTGAGCACCCCCAAACCTACGGGCCTGACGGACAATCCCGACCCAGCGCCTCAAGCCGTCATCTCGGCTCCGTCTAGACGCCATCCTCCGGCGCCCTTCCTCACCGCAAGCGCTTGAACAAGCTCAGCGCCCTTCAGCGGGTGCCTGCGGCAGCGGCGTGGCGGCGTCTGCCGGAAGTATCGAATCGGTCACCCCGGAAGCCTTCACCGGCTTGGTCACCTCCGCCTCCGGGACGCGAGATTCGATGAGAATGGTGACTCGACGATTGCGCGCCCGGCCATCGGATGTGACGTTGTCCGCAACAGGACGCTGGTCCCCGTAGCCCGCCGCCGTCAATCGGGACGGCTTCACCCCCCCCTCCACAAACAGGCGCACCACGCTCGACGCCCGAACCGCGGACAACTCCCAGTTGGATGGAAACATGGCCGTTGCAATCGGCGTGATGTCGGTATGCCCTTCAACGGTGATGGGAAACTCGGCGCCAGCGACCACCTCCGCCACCGCCCGCAAGGCACGCACGGCATCGGCTCCAAGCTGGGCCTCGCCGGGCGCAAAAAGCACGCTGGCGTTGATTTCGACGGTAATGCCGAAGGCGCCCTCCGTCACCCGGACCTGACCATCGGCCACGAGTGGTGCAAGCACCTTGCGGATCTCTTCCGCCATGTTCTTCACCCGCTCGGCCCTGGACTTGCGCTCAGCCTCGGAGGCATCGGATGGCGTGGGCGCGACCTGCGGCCGGATCGAGGGAATCGGGCTGGAGATGATGCGCGCGCTTTCACTGTTACTGGCGATATTGCGAAAGGCACTGACCACGGAATCCGACATGATCCGGTACTTGCCTTCGTTGAGGGACGACAGGGAATACATGACCACGAAAAAGGCAAAAAGCAGCGTGATGAAATCCGCGTAGGAAACCAGCCAGCGCTCGTGGTTCTCGTGTTCGTCCTCGCCCTTCCTGCGCCGCGCCATCAATCAGCCCCCGTAGCCCTTGAGGCGGCTTTCGATGATCCTGGGGTTGTCACCGTTGGCGATTCCGACCAGACCGTCCACGACCATCTCGCGCAGGGATACAAGCGTTGCCACGACTCCAAGCAGCTTCTTCGCCACGGGCAGGAAGATGAGGTTGGCGGACCCAACCCCGTAGATGGTGGCGACGAAGGCGACGGCAATGCCGGAACCCAGCTTGGAAGGATCGGAAAGATTCTCCATCACATGGATCAAACCCATCACCGCCCCCAGAATGCCAATGGTCGGCGCATACCCGCCGGCGGCCTCCCAGATCTTCGCCCCCTGCTTCATCTGGCTTTCCCAGCTATCGATCTCGACCTCCAGCACTTCGCGAAGACGCTCTGGTTCGACACCGTCAACCAGCAGTTGCAGGCCTTTCTGGATGAAGGGGTCTTCAATGGCCGGGATCTGACTCTCCAGTGAGAGCAAACCCTCCTTGCGCGCCACATGGCTCCAGTTCACCACCTGCTCAATGAGGATTGCGTGCTGGAGCTTTGGGGGAACAAAGACCCAGCGCACCATCTGCATCCCGGTCCGAAAAACCGTCAGGGAGCTCTGCAACATCACTGCGCCAAGGGTTCCGCCAATGACGATGAGAAAGGCAGTGGGTTGAACAAGGGAGCCCACATGCCCCCCCTCAAGCACTTGGCCGACCAGAATGGCGGCCAGGGCCAGGGTGATGCCTATGAGGCTGATACTGTCCATGGAAATACCCGTCCGAGGGCTCAGGGAGCGGCTGCCCGGCGCCCACGTCCTCGGCCATCGCCCTTAGCCCTGGGCGCACTCTGGATGGCGCCCGAGATGCGCGAACGCAGGCGGGCGATGGCCTGGCTGTGCAGTTGGCACACCCGGGACTCAGACACCCCCAGCACCTCGCCGATTTCACGCAGGTTCATGTCCTGCTCGTAGTAAAGCCCCATCACGGTCTTTTCCCGATCAGGCAGATCGTCGATCGCCTTGATCAGGACGTCGCGCATGTTGCCCTCGAGGAGCAGGGTGAGCGGGTCGTTGCCCTCCAGGGTGATGTGGCGCTCCAGATAGTCGTCCTCACCCTCACCGGCAAAATCCTCGAAATAGACCAGTTGGTAGCCCCGCGCCTCCTGCAGCATGTGCTGGTAGTCGGAGAGCGGCAGGCCCAGGGATTCCGCCAACTCCTTCTCGGTGGGATGACGGCCATTCTGCTGTTCGAGTTGATGGACCGCCGCCTCGATGCGCCGCATGTCCCGCCGCAGGCTGCGCGGCAGCCAGTCATTCTCGCGCAGGCCATCCAGCATCGCCCCACGGATGCGCTGCACGGCATAGGTTTCGAACTGGGCGCCCAACCCCTCCTCGTAGCGATTGATGGCGTCGAGCAGGCCCAGCATGCCGTTCTGGATAATGTCTTCGACCTGCACACTGGCGGGCAGCTTCGCCATCAAGTGATAGGCAATGCGCTTGACCAGGGGTGCGTACTGGACGACGAGCTGCTCCTTGTCGAGGGTACCGGATGCGGTGTACATCTTTGCTCAGCTTTCTGGTCAGATTTTCCTGGGTGCGACGTGAAGCCACAGG
>JAEUNV010000157.1 GCA_016790385.1 Zoogloea sp. | reverse complement strand
CTTCGGGCTTGGCCTCGATGATGCGGGAGATCATGCCCTGCTCGATGATGGCGTAGGCCCGCGGACCCAGACCCGTTCCGAGGAACAGGTCGATCACATCCTTGCGGCGGACCTGCACCCCGTTGATGTAGTAAGTGGACTCGCCGCTGCGGTCGAGCACCCGCTTTACCACCACCTCGGCATAGGGCTTCCACTGACCGGCGGCCTTGCCTTCGGCATTGTCGAACACCAGTTCGACGCTGGCCCGGGAAACCGGCTTGCGCGTCGTGGAGCCGTTGAAGATGACGTCCATCATCGACCCCCCACGCAGGGCCGAGGCCCGCGACTCGCCCAGCACCCAACGCACCGCGTCGATGATGTTCGACTTGCCGCAACCGTTCGGACCGACGACACCCACCAGATTGCCGGGCGTGAGCACGGTTGTCGGGTCTACGAAGGTCTTGAAACCGGCAAGCTTGAGTTTGGCCAGGCGCACGTATTCTTGGAGGGGGAGAGAAAGACTCAGGCGAGCGGATGCTGCACCGCCACATTAACGACGGCCGCTATAATAACACCAGCCAAAAAAGCGGCTACCGGGTGCCATCCACTTGCCCGTCAGGCGTATGCGCATCCGTGTTGCCGCCCTGCCGATCAGCCAAGTGGGCGTCCGTTCCGGGCCCGCCCGGCATCATGACCCTCCGCCCGCTTCGGGCCGATTACAGGATACCTTCCCAACGTGAATCCGCACCTCCAGGATCTTCATCCCTATCCGTTCGAGAAGCTGCGCACCCTCTTCGAGGGTATTGTTCCCCCCGCCGGGCTGTCGCCGATCCGCCTCTCCATCGGCGAGCCCCAGCACGCGACCCCCGGTTTCATCCGCCAAGCCCTGGTGGACAACCTCGGCGGCCTCGCGAGCTATCCCACCACCCAGGGCTCCGACGCGCTGCGCCAATCGATTGCGGGCTGGCTGGAACGCCGCTACGGGCTGCCTGGAATCAATGCCGCCACCCAGGTATTGCCGGTCAACGGCTCCCGGGAAGCCCTGTTCGCCTTCGCCCAGTGCGTGATCGACGGCTCGCGTCCCGATGCCCTGGTGGTGTGCCCCAACCCCTTCTACCAAATCTATGAAGGCGCAGCCTACCTGGCGGGAGCCACACCCTACTTCGTCAACACGCTGCCGGATGACCGTTTTGCTTCCGACTTTTCCGCCATTCCCGAAGGTGACTGGCAGCGGGTGCAGCTCGTGTATGTGTGCTCGCCCGGCAACCCTACCGGCCGCGTGCTTTCATTGGATGAATGGGCAGAGCTTTTCGCCCTGTCCGATCGCTACGGCTTCGTGATTGCCGCCGACGAATGCTATTCCGAGATCTACTTTGACGACGCCCAACTGCCCATCGGCGGACTTGAGGCCGCTCACCGACTGGGCCGCGGTGATTTCCGCAACGTGGTGATGTTCTCGAGCCTTTCGAAACGCTCCAATGTGCCGGGCATGCGCTCGGGCTTTGTGGCCGGCGACGCAGCCATTCTCAAGCGCTTTCTGCTTTACCGCACCTACCATGGCTGCGCGATGAGTCCGACGGTTCAGGCAGCCTCCGCCGCAGCCTGGAGCGACGAAGCCCACGTAGCGGAAAACCGCCGCCTGTATCGCGAAAAATTCGACATCATCACGCCGATGCTCGCCGCCCATCTCGACGTGGCGCTTCCCGATGCCGGCTTCTATCTGTGGGCTCGGGTGGATCGGCTCGGGCTCTCCGACACCGAGTTCGCCCGGCGCCTGCAGGCCGAATATAATGTAACAGTTCTGCCCGGCAGCTACCTTGCGCGGGAAGCCCATGGGGTCAATCCCGGAGCGGGTTTCGTGCGCATCGCCCTCGTTGCCGATCTGGCAGAGTGTGTCGAGGCGGCCCGCCGTATCGTCACCTTCGCCCAACAACTTTCGAAGAACCCATGAGCGTCCAAATGCATATCACGCCCCACCACGACAACCCCTTCGCCACCCTGATCGAGGAGCTGTGGGAGCGCCGCGCCGACCTGTCGGCCGCCAGCGCCACCAAGGAACAGATCGAAGTCATCGAACACGTGATCGAAGAGCTGGATCAGGGCAAATTGCGCGTTGCCGAAAAGATCAATGGCGAGTGGGTGACCCACCAGTGGATCAAGAAGGCCGTGCTGCTTTACTTCCGCACCCATGACAACAGGATCATGGAAGGTGGCGATACCCGTTACTACGACAAGGTTCCGACCAAGTTCGACAACTACGACGCCCACGATTTCGCCGCTGGCGGTTTTCGCGTGGTGCCCAACGCCGTGGCACGAAAGGGCAGCTTCATCGGCAAGGGCGTCGTCCTGATGCCCTCCTACGTGAATATCGGCGCCTATGTGGACGAAGGCACGATGGTCGACACCTGGGCTACCGTCGGCTCCTGCGCCCAGATCGGCAAGAACGTCCATCTTTCCGGCGGTGTCGGCATCGGCGGGGTGCTGGAGCCCCTGCAGGCCAACCCCACCATCATCGGCGACAACTGCTTCATCGGCGCCCGCTCCGAAGTGGTTGAAGGCGTGATCGTTGAAGACAACTGTGTTATCTCCATGGGGGTGTACATCGGCCAGAGCACCAAAATCTACGACCGTGCCACCGGCGAGGTCCACTACGGCCGCATTCCCGCGGGCTCCGTGGTGGTAAGCGGCAATCTGCCCTCGGCTGACGGCAAGTACAGCCTGTATTGCGCTGTCATCGTCAAGAAAGTGGACGCCCAGACCCGCGCCAAGACCAGCATCAACGAACTCCTGCGCGACTGACGATCCCTGCGGGCCGCCACCCCGGCGGCCCCTTTCCCCTTCCGGGCAGCCCGATGATCATCGACAAGCTATTCGCGCTGATGGCCGAAAAAAAGGCCTCAGACATCTTCATTACCGTCGGCACCCCCATTCACATCAAGATCGACGGCAATACCTTGCCGATCAATCAGCAGGCCATGGATCCCAGCATGATCCAGCGCATGGCCTACGAGATGATGAACCCCGAACAAACCGAGCGCTTTGAAAGGCTCAAGGAGATGAACCTCTCCTTCGGCCGGCGGGACATGGGCAACTTCCGGGTGAACATCTTCTGGCAACGCAACAGCATCGCCATTGTGGTGCGCTACATCCTCGGTGAGATTCCCCGGCTCGATACCCTTGGCCTTCCGACCGTGTTGTCCGAGGTCATCATGGAAAAGCGCGGTCTGGTTCTGGTCGTGGGCGCCACCGGATCGGGCAAGTCGACCACCATCGCTTCAATGCTTGACCACCGCAATGAAAACCGGTCAGGCCATATCCTCACCATCGAAGACCCGATCGAATATCTGTTCAAGCACAAGATGTCGATCGTCAATCAACGCGAAATCGGGGCGGACACCCTGGACTGGCAGAATGCTCTGCGCAGCGCCATGCGCCAGGCGCCCGACTGCATCCTGATCGGCGAAATACGCGACCGGGAAACCATGAGTGCGGCGCTTGCCTACGCCCAGACAGGTCATCTGTGTCTGGCCACCCTGCACGCCAACAACGCCTACCACGCGCTCAACCGTATCTTCAGCTTCTTTCCGCTCGACGGGCGAGCCCTGCTGTCCCTCGACCTGGCCGCCACACTGAAGTGCATTGCCTCCCAGCGCCTGATCAAACGGCCCGATGGCGGACGGATTCCAACGGTCGAGATCCTGTTGAACACCCGTCAGGTGGCAGAGCTGATCGAGCGCGGCGAGATCTCGGCCATCCGTGAAGCCATGGAGCAAAGCCTCGCGCAAGGCTCCCGCACCTTCGAGCAGGATCTGTTCCGTCTCTACAAGGACAAGGTGATCACCCTGGAGGAAGCCCTTGCCAACTCCGACTCGCCCACCAATCTTTCCTGGCTGATCAACAACGCCCAGTTCGGCAACGTCCATAGCGAAAAATCCGGCCGATCCCCGTCCACCATCGACTTCGAGCAGACCGAACCGGATGGCGCGTCCTTCCGCGAATTCACTCTCGAACTCGACGACGACTGACAAAACATAACCATGACAGCCCCCCAAACAGCAGGGAACCCAACCCTTGCCCTGGCCTGCGAGCTAATCGCGCGCCCATCCGTAACGCCGGAAGACGCCGGATGCCTTGAACTCATTGCATCCCGCCTAACGCCCCTTGGCTTCACATGTGAACGCATCGACGGCGGCGGCGTGAGCAACCTTTGGGCCCGTCGCGGTACGGCCCGGCCTCTCGTCGTATTTGCAGGCCATACCGACGTGGTGCCGACCGGCCCCCTGGAGGCCTGGCACTCCGACCCCTTCACGCCCACCGAACGGGACGGGCACCTCTATGGCCGCGGCGCGGCCGACATGAAGTCGTCCCTCGCCGCCTTCGTCACTGCCATCGAAGATTTCGTTGCGGACCATCCCGAGCACTCCGGTTCCATCGCGTTGCTGCTGACGTCCGACGAAGAAGGTGATGCAACCCACGGCACGACTCTGGTCGTCCAAGCCCTCAAGGCACGGGGTGAAGCTCTCGATTACTGCATCGTGGGTGAGCCCACCTGCGTGAGCAACCTCGGCGACATGATCAAGAATGGCCGTCGGGGCAGTCTGTCAGGCAAGCTCACGGTGAAAGGCACGCAGGGGCACATTGCCTACCCGCACCTTGCTCGCAACCCGATCCACCTTGCCGCCCCTGCCCTTGCCGAGCTTGCCGCCACACAGTGGGACGAAGGAAATGAGTACTTTCCGCCCACATCCTGGCAGATGTCCAACATCAAGGCCGGCACTGGCGCCACCAATGTCATCCCGGGCACTCTTGAGGTTCTGTTCAACTTCCGCTTCGCCACGGTGCACACCGCCGAGGATCTGAAACGCCAGGTCCACGCCATCCTCGACCGCCACGGTCTGGACTACGATCTGGCCTGGACCCTGGGTGGCAAACCCTTTCTCACCCCGCGGGGCGCCCTCGTGGCGGCAATGGAAAAGGCCATCCACCAGACTTTGGACGTCACCCCGGAGCTTTCAACCACGGGCGGCACATCCGACGGCCGTTTCATCGCTGAAATCTGTCCGCAAGTCGTCGAGTTCGGCCCGGTGAATGCCACCATCCACAAGCTTGATGAGTGCATCGCCATCAATGCGGTGGCGCCGCTATCCGAAATCTATCGACGCACCCTCTCGAATCTGCTGACCCCATCGGATCCCGCATGAACCACGACGACGACACCCCCATTGCCGACGACGAAGAGCACATGCACGAGCATGGCCCCCTGGTCGAGCTTGTCACGGTACGCGACTGGATCCGCTACGCCGTCACGCGCTTCAACCGCGCAGGCTGCTTCTACGGACACGGCCTGCAGGATGCCTACGATGAAGCGGTTTACCTGGTGCTTCACACACTCTGCCTGCCCCTCGACCGCCTTGACCCTTTTCTGGATGCCTGCATCCCGAGCGACGAAAGGGAGGCGATATTCGAAGTGATCGAGAAACGGGCCGTGGAACGCCTGCCTGCCGCCTATATCACCGGCGAGGCATGGCTCGGAAACTTCCGCTTCAAAGTAGACCCCCGGGTCATCATTCCGCGATCCTTCTTTGCCGAGCTGCTTCAGGACGGCTTCAGCCCATGGATTGCCGATCCGGAGGCTGTCACTTCCGCCATGGACATGTGTACCGGCTCGGCGTGCCTGGCCATCCTGATGGCCCATGCCTTTCCCAATGCCGAGATCGTTGCGGTGGACATCTGTCCCGATGCCCTTGACGTCGCCCGAGAAAACATCGCCACCTACGGTCTGGAAGACCGAATCCGCCTTGTCCAGTCCGACGGCTTCTCTGAGGTGCCCGTTCAGGCTTTCGACTTCATCCTCAGCAACCCCCCCTACGTAACACGGGAAGCGATGGAGGCCCTGCCGAAGGAGTATCTCCACGAGCCCGGTTTGGCGCTCGGCTCCGGCGAGGATGGACTCGACCTGATCCGCCGGCTTCTTGCCGATGCCCCGCGATACCTCAAGCCTCAGGGGGTACTGGCCGTTGAAGTGGGACACAACCGACACATCGTTGAAGAAACCTTTCCTGACTTGACACCAACCTGGTTATCCGGATCCGGCGGCGAGGACGCGATCTTCATGCTGGAGGCGGGTCAATTGTTGTAAAAGCACTCAAAAATGCGAATTCGGTCCACCTGTTTCAAGCCCCGCCGTACTTATGATCTTGCTTGGGAGGGATTCATCATTTTCTTCCCTAAATCACCGTAATCAACAAAAACACAAAAGCAAGATCAAGGAGCTTTTATGGCGACCGATCGCCCCATCCTCCTCGTGGAGGACAATCCCGATGACGAAGCCCTGACGCTGCGGGCATTCAGCAAAAACAAGATTGCGAACCAAGTGGTTGTTGCTCGGGACGGTGTCGAGGCGCTGGATTACCTCTTCTGCACCGGGCAATTCTCGAACCGGGACAGCATGATCATGCCGGCTTTTGTGTTGCTCGATCTGAAGCTTCCGCGCATTGATGGGCTGGAAGTATTACGAAGGATTCGCGCCGATGAGCGCACGGCTCTTCTGCCGGTGGTCGTACTGACTACCTCGAAGGAACACCAGGACATTTTCGAAGCCTATCGACTCGGGGCCAACAGCTACATCCGGAAACCCGTCGATTTTGAGCGTTTCCTGCAAGCAGTCGGGCAGCTTGGTCTTTACTGGCTGTCGCTCAACGAACCCTCCGACCCGACAGCCCGCTAAACCCCGTTTCACCGGAGAAGCGCTTCGATGTCCCCGCCCAGCTCGCCGGGCGGCGTCATCGGCGCGTAGCGCTTGACCGGAACGCCAGATTTATCAATCAGGAACTTGGTGAAGTTCCACTTGATGGCCTCGCTGCCCAACACCCCGGGCAATGCCGAAGTAAGGTAGGCAAAGAGGGGGTGAGCGCCCTCTCCCTTGACCAGAACCTTATCGGCCATCAGAAAGCCGACCCCATAATTGCGCTGGCAGAAATCCGCGATCCGCCCGGCGTCGCCCGGCTCCTGCCCGCCAAACTGGTTGCACGGAAAACCGACAATCACCAGACCTCGCCCGGCATATGCCTCGTGGAGGGCCTGAAGGCCGGCGTACTGGGGGGTGAAACCACATTCGCTGGCCGTATTGACCACAAGTACGACCCGCCCCGCCATATCAGCGAAACGTATCGTTTCACCGTTGAGCCCCTTGGCCTCGAAGCCAAGGATATTGCCGGGCATGTCTTGCATCAGGCCACTTCTTCTATCCAGGCCTGCTGAATGCCTTCAAGGATTCGCTCACCGCAATGCTTGGGATCGTCGTCGAATTCCGGCAAGGCCATGGTCCACTTCATCAGATCGACGAAATTCACCTTAAGCGGATCCACCTCAGGGTAGACCTCGGACAACTGAATCGCGATTTCCTGCACATCTGTCCATTTCATCCCCGCTTTCCCTCCTTGACCATGTTGATCGAATACTTGGGAATCTCGACCGTGAGCGGCGTATCACCCACCAGTGCCTGGCAAGACAGCCGGGACGTGGGCTCCAGCCCCCAGGCCTTGTCGAGAAGGTCTTCTTCAAGCTCCTCTGCAGGCTCAAGGCTGCCGAAACCGTCGCGCACGACCACATGGCAAGTGGTGCAGGCGCATGACTTCTCGCAAGCATGGTCGATCGCGATGTCGTTTTGCAGCAGCGCATCGCAGATCGACTGCCCCGGCTCGGCATCGATAACCGCGCCGTCCGGGCAAAGCTCCACATGGGGAAGCACAATAAGTGTTGTCATAATGATGTACTGGGTTCAGATCCGAAGATCGTCAATCCGCTGACCCGCCAGGGCCTCGCGAATGCTCTTGTCCATGCGGCGTGACGCAAACTCGTTGGACGCCCGATTAAAAGCTTCAAGCTGAATCTTGATGGCTCGCGCGTCCTGGCCATCGGCAGCGCTTTGCAACGCGCCGATCGCCGCATCCAGTGCGGTGCGCTCATGGGCATTCAGCAGCCCACCGTCGGCATCCAGCGCCTTCATCGTGGCTTCAATGACTCGCGCAGCCTCGACCTGCTGCTCCCGCAAGCCCCGCAACTCCATGTCGTCCCGAGCATTTTCGAAACCCGACTTCAACATGTCGGCGATTTCATGGTCGGCCAGACCGTAGGACGGCTTGACTTCGACGCGAGCCTCCACACCGGTGGTCTGCTCCCGGGCGGAGACCGACAGCAGACCATCTGCATCCACCTGAAATGTGACACGGATGCGCGCCGCCCCCGCTACCAAGGGCGGAATCCCGCGCAGCTCGAAACGAGCCAGGGAGCGGCAGGCGGAAACCAGCTCGCGCTCCCCTTGCACCACATGGAAAGCCATCGCCGTCTGGCCATCCTTGAAGGTGGTGAAATCCTGGGCGCGCGCGGTCGGGATGGTGGCGTTGCGAGGAATGATCTTCTCGACCAGCCCCCCCATGGTCTCGATACCAAGGGAAAGGGGAATGACGTCGAGCAGCAACCATTCGTCCTCCGCCGCCCGATTGCCCGCCAGCACGTTGGCCTGAATTGCGGCGCCAATGGCCACAACGGTGTCCGGATCAAGATTGGTTAGCGGGATCTGGCCGAAGAACTCGCCAACGGCCTGCTGCACGTGGGGCATGCGCGTGGCGCCGCCCACCATCACCACGCCCTTCACGTCCCCCGCGTCGAGCCCTGCGTCACGCAAGGCCTTCCTGACCGGCTTCAGAGTCTTGGCCACAAGCGGACGGGTTATGTCGACGAAGACCGAACGATCGATCGTCAGATCCACCTCATCACCACGTTCCAGAGTCATCCGGATCGACACGGATTCATCAAGGCTCAAGCGCTCCTTGACCTCCCGAGCCTTCATCAACAGTCGTCTGGCATCCCGATCGGAGGGCAGGGAGATCCCCGCGTTGTCAAGCATCCAGCAGAAAAGGCGGTGATCGAAATCGTCCCCGCCCAGGGAAGCATCACCGTTGGTCGCCACCACCTCGAACACACCGCGCGAAAGACGCAGGATGGAAATGTCGAAGGTGCCACCGCCCAGATCGTAGACTGCGTAAATGCCCTCCGAAGCGTGTTCCAGGCCGTAAGCGATGGCGGCAGCCGTAGGCTCGTTGAGCAGGCGCAGCACGTTCAGCCCGGCAAGCCGCGCCGCATCCTTGGTAGCCTGGCGTTGGGCGTCATCAAAATAGGCGGGCACCGTGATGACGGCCCCGGTCAATTCGCCACCCAGGCTGCGCTCAGCCCTCAGCCGGAGATCCTTGAGGATCTCGGCCGACACCTGGACCGGGCTCTTCACGCCTTGCACTGTACGCAGACGAACCATGCCCTCCGCGTCCACAAAGTCGTAGGGCATGGTTTCCACATGGGACACGTCCCGCAATCCACGCCCCATGAAACGCTTCACGGAAACAATGGTGTTGCGCGGATCAACCGCCTGCGCCGAGTGAGCCTTGCGGCCCACAACGATCTGACCGTCGGCAAGGTAATGCACCGCCGAGGGCAGCAAGACTTTGCCTTCCTCGTCCTGGAGACACTGGGCGACGCCATTGCGGACCGTTGCAACCAGCGAGTTGGTAGTACCCAGATCGATGCCCACGGCGAGCCGATGCTGGTGCGGCGCCGTGGACATCCCCGGTTCGGAAATTTGCAGCAGAGCCATCAGGATTCCAGCGCCGTCAAGGCGTCATTGATTTCATGTTGCAGCTTTTCAAGAAACTTCAGGCGTCGAACCGTATCCGCCGCCGCGTGCAGATCGCCCTTCTGATCGAGCTCAAGCTCGAGCTGTTCAATCAGCGCGCGATTGGCATGGCGAATACGTCGGGCCAGATCCTCGAGCACCTCCTCATCCGCCGCTTCACGGGCTTCGCCAAGCGCTTCACGCCACTCCATCTGCTCCATCAGAAACTCAGGCGACATGGCCGTATTGGTTTCAAAAGCAGGGTCGATCCCCTTCAGCTCAAGGAGATACTGGCCGCGGGCCAGCGGACTCTTGAGGGTGCGAAAGGCCTCGTTGGCGTGCGTGGCCCATTGCATCGACAGGCGCTTGTCGGTGTCGGGCAGATGG
The DNA here is from genome assembly GCA_016790385.1 of Zoogloea sp. GTDB lineage: Bacteria > Pseudomonadota > Gammaproteobacteria > Burkholderiales > Rhodocyclaceae > Zoogloea. The sequence goes on along the minus strand of JAEUNV010000157.1, from coordinate 10,256 downwards.
GCGAAACGGTCGGGATGGACCTTTCCCTGGATATCGAGATAGGCCTGTTCAAGCCTGTCCATATCAATGGAAAACCCCGTGGGCAGGCCGAAGAGTGCAAAGTAGTCCTGCTTCAGATCAAGCATGTCAAACCCTCTGTCCGAATGGACAGGCGAGCCGCGAATACCGGCATCGCGATCAAACGGTGAAACTCTCGCCGCAGCCGCACTCGCCCTTCACATTCGGGTTGTTGAACTTGAAACCTTCGTTGAGGCCCTCACGGACGAAATCCAGCTCCGTACCGTCCATGTAAGGGAGGCTCTTCGGATCGATCAGAACCTTCAGGCCATGACTCTCAAAGACCACGTCTTCCGGCAGCACCTCATCAGCAAACTCCAGCTTGTAAGCCATGCCAGAACATCCGGACGTGCGCACGCCGAGGCGAATGCCCACGCCCTTGCCACGCTTGGCGATGAAGTTGCCGATATGGGTTGCCGCCTTATCGGACAGGGTGACTGCCATGATCTCCTCTCTTTCAGCTGTTGTGCTTCTTCTTGTAATCCTCGACCGCGGCCTTGATGGCGTCCTCGGCCAGGATGGAGCAGTGGATCTTGACCGGCGGCAGCGCCAGTTCTTCAGCGATGGCTGTGTTTTTGATATCCAGGGCCTGATCAAGTGTCTTGCCCTTGACCCACTCGGTTACCAGAGAGCTTGACGCGATGGCGGACCCGCAGCCGTAGGTCTTGAACTTGGCGTCCTCGATGATGCCATCCTTGCCGACCTTGATCTGAAGCTTCATCACGTCACCGCAAGCCGGCGCGCCGACCATGCCGGTGCCCACGTCCTCATCCTCTTTGCCGAACGCACCTACGTTGCGCGGATTCTCGTAGTGATCCAGGACTTTTTCGCTATATGCCATTTTGGTTCTCCTGTCAGTGCGCGGCCCACTGCACGCTATCAAGATCAACGCCTTCCTTGAACATGTCCCACAAGGGAGAGAGTTCGCGGAGCTTGCCGATCTTTTTATGCAGCAGGTCAATGGTGAAATCGACTTCCTCAACCGTCGTGAAACGGCCGATCGTGAAACGGATGGAACTGTGGGCCAGCTCGTCATTGCGGCCCAGGGCCCGCAACACGTAGGAAGGCTCAAGGCTCGCCGAAGTGCAGGCGGAGCCGCTCGATACGGCGATATCCTTGATCGCCATGATCAGGGATTCGCCCTCCACGTAGGCGAAGCTGATGTTGAGATTGTGGGGAACCCGGTGCTCCAGGTCACCATTGACAAAGGTTTCCTCAATGGTAGTCAGGCCGGCCACAAGTCTGTCACGCAAGGCGCGGACTCGCCGATTCTCCTCAAGCATTTCGAGACGCGCCAGACGGAAGGCTTCACCCATGCCCACGATCTGGTGCGTGGCCAGCGTACCGGAACGCAGACCCCGCTCATGACCGCCCCCGTGCATCTGGGCCTCCAGGCGGACCCGCGGTTTGCGGCGAACATAGAGGGCGCCGATGCCCTTGGGACCATAGGTTTTATGAGCGCTGAAGGACATCAGGTCCACCTTCAGCTTTGCCAGATCAATGTCTACCTTGCCCGTCGCCTGGGCGGCATCCACGTGGAAGATGATCCCCTTCTCGCGGCACAGCTCACCGATCTCGGCAATCGGCTGGACCACCCCAACCTCATTATTGACGAACATGACCGACACCACGACGGTATCGGGTCGAATGGCCGCCTTCAGGACATCCAGATCGAGCAAGCCGTTTTCCTGCACATCAAGGTAGCTTGCCTCGAAGCCCTGGCGCTCAAGCTCGCGGACCGTATCCAGCACGGCCTTGTGCTCCGTCTTGAGGGTAATGATGTGCTTGCCCTTGCCCGAATAGAAGTGCGCAGCACCCTTGATCGCCAGATTGTTGGATTCAGTGGCCCCGGAGGTCCAGATGATCTCCTTGGCATCCGCGTTCACGAGCGCCGCAACCTCTTCGCGCGCCTCTTCCACCGCCTTCTCTGCAACCCAGCCATAGGAATGGCTACGGGATGCCGGATTGCCGAACAACTCCGTCAGGTAGGGAATCATCTTCTCGGCCACGCGGGGGTCCACCGGCGTTGTCGCCGAGTAATCGAGGTAGATCGGAAACTTGAGCATGTTCATCTTCTCCGTGCCGCAAAATTGATTCATTCCAAGAACTTAGACCGCCATTGCGGTCATCGTTCGAAGGCTCGCCAAACTCTCACCCAGCGCAACCAGAAATCCATCCACGTCCTGCCGCAAACTGCCGGCGCCCAGGCTGACTCGCACCGCTGCGCGGGCCAGATCAGGGTCAACGCCCATGGAAAGCAGCGTATGGGAGGGCGCTGGATCGGCACTGGAACAGGCCGAACCGCTCGCCACCGCAAATCCCGCCCTGTCCAGCCTACCCACCAGGGTTTCACCGTCCACGCCCGGGATGGCAAAGAAACTGGTATTGGGCAGACGTGGGGCATCCGCCGAAAACAGCTGCGCTCCCATGGCGACCAATCCCTGCTCGAGCACCTCCCGCAGCGCGGCAAGCCTGGCGCTGCGCTGATCACGCTCCGCCAGCACCACATCACAGGCTGCTGCGAAACCGACAATGGCCATCACGTTCTCGGTTCCTGAGCGCAGATTGCGCTCCTGACCGCCCCCAGCCACCAGGGGGGCCAACTCAACCCGCTTGTCGACAATCAGCGCGCCGACTCCCAGCGGGCCTTGAATCTTGTGGGCCGACAAGCTCATTCCGTGCACGCCGAGGGCGCGAAAATCCACGGGAATCTTGCCCAATGCCTGCACCGCATCACAGTGCATCCAGCCGCCACACTTGCGGGTTGCGGCGGCAAGTGTTGCCACGTCCTGGATCACCCCGGTCTCATTGTTTGCCAGCATGACCGAAACCATCCGAGGTCTGTCGGCAAGCACACGATCAAAGGCCTGCAAGTCAATACGCCCTGCCGTATCAACAGCAATCTCCTCACAGCGCCATCCGCTCCGAATCAACTGCCGGGCCGGCTCGCGCACGCAGGGATGTTCGATGGCGCTCAAGGCCACCAAACCGGGCTTCATCAAGGCCGCAACTCCCTTGATGAAAAGGTTGTTCGCTTCCGAACCACCGCTGGTGAAGATCACTTCAGTGGGATGTGCGTTCACAGCCGCTGCAACCCTGCTCCGCGCTTCGTCAATCGCCTTGCGGGCAGCACGTCCGTACTCATGGCGACTCGATGCATTGCCGAACCGATCACCCAGCCACGGCAGCATCGCCTCCCGCACCGACGGGGCTAGCGGCGACGTGGCGTTGTGATCGAGATAGACCGGCGCAAACACCGTGACGCTCCCGAAAACTCAGGCCGTGAGCGGCAGCTTGCTGCCCGAACGACACGCCGTCCCGCCGCGCTCATCATGCAGCACCGACACCGAACTCGCCTTCTGACGCTGCTGTTCAACCAGACAGGCAAGCGTGACCGAATGGAGGTACTCATACATCCGGCGATTGAGATTGGTCCATAGCTCGTGGGTCATGCAACGATGCTCGTCATGGCAGTTTTCCTTACCGCCGCACGACGTGGCATCCAGGGGCTCATCCACCGCCGCAATGATGTCGGCGACCGTGATCGCATCCATCTCCCGCGCCAGAGCATAGCCACCACCCGGGCCGCGGACACTGCTGACCAGTTCGAAGCGCCGCAGCTTTCCGAAAAGTTGCTCCAGGTAGGAAAGCGAGATCTTCTGGCGATCGGCAATGCCTGCCAGCGTCACCGGCCCGTCCGAACAACGAAGCGCCAGATCGATCATCGCCGTGACAGCAAAACGACCTTTAGTGGTGAGTCTCATGTCGGCCCCCGGGGTGGATGGATGAATAGTTGAACAATTCACTCAACAATACCAAACCCGACAAAATCAATCAACTATTTCCGGGGCCCCGAAAGCCGCCTTCAATCGACCATCCTGCCCAGACCTTTGGGGTCAAACCCATCCTCCGCCTTGGCTGCGGCGTCAGCACAAATCCCACACTCGGCAAGTCGTTCCACCAACACCCGGATTCGCCGATCCGTCTCCACGGCGTGATCCAACAATCCATGGAGCGCCTTGGAAACCGGGTCATCCATATCCCGCGTGACACCATAAGCAGTAAATCCCATCTGCTCCGCCTTGGCCTCCCGCTCCCGATTCAGCCCATCTGCACCGGCTTCAATGACACGGGCCGGATTGCCCACCGCGGTCGCCCCCGCCGGCACCGGCTTCACGACCACCGCATTGGACCCCACCTTGGCCCCGTCACCTACCTCAAACCCACCGAGCACTTTGGCACCCGCACCAATGACCACCCCGCGCCCGAGGGTCGGATGACGCTTGGTCCCCCTGTAAAGCGAGGTGCCGCCCAAGGTCACACCCTGATAGATCGTGCAGTCGTCCCCGACCTCAGCGGTCTCCCCGATCACCACCCCCATGCCATGATCGATGAACACCCGACGGCCAATCGTCGCCCCAGGGTGAATCTCGATCCCAGTGAGCATCCGCCCAATGTGGCTTGTGAATCTACCAAGCCAGCGAAATCCGCGTTGCCATGCCCAGTGGGCGACGCGATGCAGCCACAGGGCATGCATGCCGGGGTAGCAGGTGAGCACTTCCCAACTGGAGCGAGCCGCCGGGTCCCGCTCGAGAACATTGGCCACGTCTTCACGCAGACGACTGAACATGGGGAAAAACTCCGAAATAATGAACACCCAAGACATCCATAGAGGACAGAAGCCCGTTCAGGCCCGTCAATTTCCGACTATTTTAGTCTACTTCTTCTCGAAGGCACTCAGCATCCCACGCAGGATGTTGATCTCATCCTTCTCCAGCCGGATACGTCCGAACAGACGCCGCAGGCGTGGCCAGAGGCGTTTGGAATTCTCAGGATTGAAAAAGCCGCTGGCAGTGATTGCTCGGTCGAGGTGCGCATAGAAACCTTCGATCTGCTCATGCGTAGCCGGCTCGAATTCGATTGAGGGTGCAGGCCCCGGATTCACCGCCGCCATGCGCAATTCGTAGCACAGCACCTGCACAGCCGCACCAAGGTTCAGGGACGAGTAGGATTCGCTGACCGGCACCTTCACGGGCATGTGACACAAGGCAACGTCCTCATTACTAAGCCCCTTGGTCTCATTGCCGAAGACAAGGGCCACATCACCGTGATCAGCGAACCGAACGATGTCGGCCGCGGCCTCACGAGCCCATTTCATCGGCACCGCCATCTCCCGCCGGCGCGCCGTCAGCGCCGCTGCGAAGACAGTCCCTTCCAGCGCTTCAGCCAGGGAATCCACAACCCGCGCGCCGGCGAGGATATCGTCGGCACCAGCAGCGCGGGCGCTTGCCACCGGGTCGGGAAAACTATGGGGCGATACGAGGACAAGCTGACTCAGGCCCATTGTCTTCATGGCCCTGGCGGCTGCACCGATATTGCCGGGATGACTGGTTCGGGAGAGAACAACACGCACGCGCCCAAGCGCGTTATCGAGGTTCATATTAAAATGTGCGGTTTTCCAAATTAGAGTCGACCGGTGGGCCTTCTGCCCGGGCCGGCAGACCTTGCCAGACACCCATGCATCCCACTCTGAACATCGCCATCAAGGCCGCACGCCGTGCCGCCACCGTTATCAACCGGGCCTCCCTCGACCTGGATCTGATCCGCGTCGAGATCAAGAGCCCCAATGATTTTGTGTCTGAGGTCGATCGGGCTGCCGAAGAAGCCATCATCCAGGTGCTCCGCGAGGCCTATCCGAGCCACAGCATTTTAGCAGAAGAGTCCGGCGAGACCGGCCCGGAGGCGGAGACCGAATATCAGTGGATCATCGACCCCCTCGACGGCACCACCAACTTTCTGCATGGCTTCCCCCAGTACGCGATCTCCATCGCGCTGGCCCGCAAAGGGGTGGTTGAGCAGGCGGTGGTTTTCGACCCCAACCGCAACGAGATGTTCACCGCCTCCAAGGGAGCCGGCGCCTTCCTGAACGACCGCCGCATCCGCGTCTCGAAACGCATCAAGCTTCAGGACGCGCTGGTTGGCACGGGCTTCCCCTACCGCCAGTTTGCCAATGTCGACACCTACCTGGCCATTTTCAAGGAACTCACCCAGAAAACGGCCGGCCTGCGGCGTCCCGGTGCGGCAGCCCTTGACCTGGCCTACGTGGCGGCCGGACGCCTTGATGCCTTCTGGGAGTTCGGCCTGTCGCCCTGGGACATGGCAGCAGGCAGCCTGCTCATCAGCGAAGCCGGCGGCCTCGTCAGCGATCTGGCGGGTGAGTCCTCCTACCTGACCTCGGGTAACGTGGTGGCCGGCACCCCCAAGGTGTTCCCCCAGCTGCTGCAACTGATCCAGGGCCATTGCGGCGACACGCTACAGGCCTGACGAAGCTCCATGTCCGCCCTCAATTCACTCCTGCGTCTTGCCTTGGCCTGCCTCGCGCTCACCTGGGCGCCCGCATGGGCGGACTCCGTGCTGGTGTGGGGTGACAGCCTATCGGCGGGTTACGGCCTTCAGACTCAACAGGCTTGGCCCAGTCTGCTGGAAAAACGCGTTGCAGAAGCGAAACTGCCCCACAAGGTGGTAAATGCCAGCATCAGCGGCGAAACCACCTCGGGGGGCCGCAGCCGCCTGCCGACAGCCCTGCAAACCCACAAACCGGCAGTGGTGATCATCGAGCTGGGCGCCAACGATGGCCTGCGCGGCCTGCCGCCGAAGCTCATGGCAGCCAACCTACAGGCCATGATCGACGCCAGCCGACAAGCGGGGGCCAAGATACTGCTGGTGGGCATGCGGATGCCCCCCAATTACGGGCCTGAGTACACGGCGAGCTTCGAGAACACCTTCAAGGATCTGGCCCGCAGCAACAAGGTTCGGCTGGTGCCTTTCATGATGGAGGGCTTCGCCGACAAGCGTCAATTCTTCCAGCAGGACGGAATTCACCCGATTGCCGAAGCCCAGCCCATTATCCTCGACACCATCTGGCGAGAGCTGGCACCACTGCTGCGCCGCTAGGAAGCGCACATCACGGCAGCCGTAGTGAAGGGTTATGCCCCTTCACCGCACAGATTCTTTGTATGACAGCCGGCTTGGGCTCGGTCACTTCGCCTTGCTCATAGGCAATGACCGTACACGCGTCCGCAACCCGCTCAAAAAGCTCATGGGATCGGAGCAGAAAATCCGGGTTGCTCGGTTTTCCGAAGCGTTCGTTACCCGCCATGAAGGTCTCGTAGATCAGCACCCCACCATGATTCAGCGCCTGAAGGAGCAAACCCAGGCGTGGCCGGAACAGATAGTTGGTCACCACGATGGCATCAAAGTGGCGGCCTGCGTAAGGCCAGGCGCCCTCCTCCAGATCCACCTCCCGCGTCTGCACATGGGGCACTCCGGAAAGTAGCTCCAACGCCACCGCATCCCGATCCACCGCCTCCACGCGAAACCCCTTGCTGGCCAGCCAGCGGGTATGCCGCCCGCTGCCGCAGGCGAAATCTAGCACCTCTCCCCCGTCCGGGATCATGGACGCAAAGCGCATCACCCACGCAGAGGGCAGCAGGGTACCGCCGTGTCGAATCATTGATCCACCCCCCCCAGACACAGATATTTCATCTCCAGGTACTCGTCGATGCCATGACGGGAACCCTCCCGCCCTACACCCGATTGTTTAACGCCGCCAAAGGGCGCCACTTCCGTGGATATGAGCCCGGTATTGATTCCCACCATTCCGTAGTCCAGTGCCTCACCAACCCGGAAAACCCGCCCTACATCCCGTGCGTAGAAATACGCTGCCAGTCCATATTCGGTATCGTTGGCCATGCGCACGGCGTCCTCTTCCGTCGTGAAGCGGAACAAGGGAGCGACCGGCCCGAAGGTTTCCTCCCGCGCGATGAGCATTCCCGGCGTGACATCGGCCAGCACAGTTGGCATGTAAAAACGCTCCCCAGGGCCTCGCCGCCTCCCCCCGGTCAGAACCCGGGCGCCGCCGGCAACCGCATCGGCCACGTGGGCCTCAACTTTCAAGACGGCCTCATCGTCAATCAGGGGGCCGACTGAAACATCGGGTTCCAGGCCACTTCCCACCACAAGACGCTCGACGGCAGCGCTCAGCTTGGCAGCAAACGCGTCATACACCGAATCCTGGACCAAGAGCCGGTTCGCGCATACGCATGTCTGGCCCGCGTTGCGATACTTGGAGAGCATCGCCCCCGCAACCGCAGCATCGAGATCGGCATCGTCGAAGACGATGAAAGGTGCGTTCCCGCCCAGCTCCAGGGAGAGCTTCTTGATTGTCGGAGCACATTGCGCCATGAGCAGCCGCCCAACCTCGGTAGAGCCCGTGAAAGACAGCTTTCGCACCACCGGACTGGAGGTCAGGACATGACCGATGGCCACCGGGTTGCCAGTGACGACATTGAGCACACCGGGCGGAAATCCAGCCTGCTCCGCCAACCTCGCCAGCGCCAGTGCGGTGAAAGGTGTCTGTTCCGCCGGCTTGACCACAACAGTGCAGCCGGCCGCCAAAGCCGGCGCCACTTTACGGGTGATCATGGCGGCAGGGAAATTCCATGGCGTGATCGCGGCGCACACGCCCACGGGCTGACGGATCACCATGAAGCGGCGGTCCGGCCCTGTTGTTGGAATAGTCTCACCGTAGAGGCGCTTGCCTTCCTCGGCAAACCACTCCACAAACGAGGCTGCATACGCCACCTCGCCCCGCGCCTCGGCCAAAGGCTTGCCCTGTTCAAGGGTCATCATCCGGGCAAGGTCATCCGTATGGGCCAGAATGAGCTGGAACCATCGCTGCAAAATCGCCGACCGATCCCGGGCGAGCAAGCTGCGCCATGCCGGTAACGCCGCCTCAGCAGCCGCCACAGCCCGTTCGGTCTCCGCCGCTCCCATGGCCGGCACATCCCCGAGAAAGGCGCCCGTCGCCGGATTGACGACGGACTGGCGGGCATGGTTGTCCGCATCAAGCCAGCGGCCATCCACAAATGCCTGGTTTCGATACAAGCCAGGGTGCTTGAGGGTCTGCATGATCTTCCATTCCTGATCCGGATCGGCCACAACACGGCCGCAATCATCTGATAGCACGCAGCGATGCAGGTTCCCACGCTCCGCATGTGCAATCCGCCATGAAAAGCGGGCGCCGCAGCGCCCGCCTTCACCATCACAAAACGCCCTACTTACTGGGCCTGTTCGTTCAGGAGCGCCTTCATGGAGAGGCGCACACGGCCCTTCTCATCGGTCTCAAGCACCTTGACGCGCACGACCTGACCTTCTTTGAGGTAGTCAGACACGGCATTGACGCGCTCGTTGGCGATCTGGGACACATGCAGCAGGCCGTCACGGCCCGGCATGATGTTGATGATCGCTCCGAAATCGAGGATACGGATGACCGGGCCCTCGTAGACCTTGCCCACTTCAACTTCTGCGGTGATCTCTTCGATGCGCTTCCTGGCAACCTGAGCACCTTCGGAGCTGACGGAGGAGATGGTCACGTTGCCGTCGTCGGTGATCTCGATGATGGTGCCGGTCTCTTCCTGCAGACCACGGATCACCGCGCCGCCCTTGCCGATCACATCACGGATCTTCTCGGGGTTGATCTTCAGCGTGATCATGCGCGGCGCAAAATCAGACACCTCGCCACGGGCTTCGCCCAGGGCCGACTTCATCAGACCGAGGATATGCATGCGACCTTCCTTGGCCTGGGCCAGGGCGACCTGCATGATCTCCTTGGTGATGCCAAGGATCTTGATGTCCATCTGGAGGGCGGTCACACCATTCTCGGTACCCGCCACCTTGAAGTCCATGTCGCCCAGGTGATCTTCGTCACCCAGAATGTCGGTCAGCACGGCGAAGCGGCCACCGTCCTTGATCAGACCCATCGCAATACCCGCCACCGGCGCGGACAGGGGCACGCCCGCATCCATCATCGCAAGGGAGCCACCGCACACCGAAGCCATGGAACTGGAGCCGTTGGATTCGGTGATTTCGGACACCACGCGAACGGTGTAGGAGAAGTCTTCCTTGCTCGGCAGCACGCCAGCCAGCGCGCGCTTGGCCAGACGGCCATGGCCGATCTCGCGACGCTTGGGCGAGCCGAAACGACCGCATTCGCCCGTGGAGAACGGCGGGAAGTTGTAATGCAGCATGAAGCGCTCACGGTACTCGCCGGCCACGGCATCGATGATTTGCTCGTCACGACCGGTGCCCAGGGTGGTCACCACCAGGGCCTGGGTTTCCCCACGGGTGAACAAGGCGGA
>JAEUNV010000119.1 GCA_016790385.1 Zoogloea sp. | reverse complement strand
GTGCAAGCCCGGCTGCGACAACACCTGCGGCAAGCGCTTCGGCTGGCAGCTGGGCAGCCTGCCCCAGGGTTACGACCACAAGTACACCTACAGCCACATCGGCTACAACCTCAAGATCACCGACATGCAGGCCGCCTGCGGTCTGGCCCAGCTTGACCGGCTGGACGGTTTCATCGCCGCTCGCAAACGCAACTTCGCCCATCTCAGCGCACGGCTCGCCGATGCCACCGATTTTCTGGTCCTGCCCGAGGCCACCCCCGGCAGCGATCCGGCCTGGTTTGGCTACCCCATCACCCTACGCCCCGAAGCCGGCGTCAACCGCGTCGATTTGCTCGAATACCTGGACCAGCACAAGGTCGGCACCCGCCTGCTGTTTGCCGGCAACCTGATTCGCCAGCCATCGATGGCCGGGCGTAACTTCCGCGTGATCGGTGAGCTGGCGGTGGCCGACCGCATCCTGTGCGACACCTTCTGGATCGGCCTGTGGCCGGGGCTCAGCGAGGCCCAGCTGGACTACAGCGCCGACCTGATCCGCCAGTTTGTCGGCGCAGGATTTTGACTCACCGGGACACCATGCTCTCCGATCTCCATCGCCCCTGCCCCCTGTGTGGCAATCGCGACCCGGACGTGCTCGCGCAGCTCACGCTGCCCCAGCCGAGTCACTCACCCCTGCCTGGGGGCTACCGGCTGGTGGCCTGCGCGGCCTGTGACTTTGCCTACGCCGACACCCCTGCGCATCAGGCCGACTACGATCGCTACTACCAGCAACTCGCCAAGTACGGCGGCCCCACCGGCACTGGTGCAGGCCAGAACCCGGCAGACCAGCTCCGTCTGGAACAGCTCGCTGACCGCCTCGAAGCGCTGATCCCGGGCAGAGACGCTGCCATCCTCGACATCGGTTGCGGCGCCGGCGGGCTGCTTCAGGTGCTCCACCGTCGCGGATACACGCGGGCCGAAGGTCTGGACCCGGACCCGGCTGCCGTGGCCACTGCCCGCGCCCTCGGCCTCCCGGTGCGTGCCGGTCTTGCCACCGAATCCCCCGGGCTTTACGCAGGCTGCGATTTCAAGCTGATCGTGCTGTCCCACGTGGCGGAGCACCTGCGCGACCTGGACTGGATCGACGGTCTGTCCCGGCTGCTCGCCCCCGACGGCGCGCTCTATGTCGAAGTGCCCGACCCCCGGGGCTACGACTGCACCCACCGCCCGCCGCTCTACTACTTCGACAGCGAGCACATCAACCACTTCAGCCCGCGCGCCCTGCGCCGGCTGTTCACGAGGATGGGGCTGCACCCGACGGCCTTTCCGGCCACCCCGCTCATCCTCTCTGACGGCACGCCCTACCCGGCCTTTGCCGGGATCGCCACCAGGGTGCCGACGGGCATCGACGGGGGCGGTGACGGGGACGCCCCCTGCGTGGACGCCCTGCGCCGCTATCTCGCCGACAGCCTGAAGCGGAGCGCCGCCAGCCTGCGCATCGAGCCCCCTCTTGGCCCGGGCGCCGTGCTGGTCTGGGGCGCCGGCTCGTGGACACAACGCCTGCTCGGGCTGGGGGCGATT
>JAEUNV010000093.1 GCA_016790385.1 Zoogloea sp. | reverse complement strand
CTCCTTTAGTTGAGATGATTTAAATTGAAACCGAAACGACTGCTTAAACCTTGAAACTTCTTAGTGGCTTTCGTGGGCCTGTCCGATGTACACCAGGGTCAGCATCATGAAGATGAAGGCCTGCAGGGCGACAATCAGGATATGGAAGACCGCCCAGATGGAGCCGGCAACGATGTGGCCGAGGAAACCGAACACGGTGGCAGTGCCGCCCATCAGCGCGATCAACATGAACACGAGTTCGCCAGCGTACATGTTGCCGAACAACCGCATGCCGTGGGACACGGTCTTGGCCAGGAACTCGATCATCTGCATCAGGAAGTTGACCGGGTAGAGCAGCGGATGAGAACCGAAAGGAGCGGTAAAGAGTTCATGGACCCAACCACCCAGGCCTTTGATCTTGATGTTGTAGTAAAGGCAGATCAAGAGAACGCCGATGGACATGCCAAGGGTGCCATTAAGATCAGCTGTGGGCACGACGCGGAGATAAGCATGCTCGTTTCCAGAGATCAGCGCCCAGATTTTCGGCAGCAGATCGACCGGCAGGAAATCCATGGAGTTCATCAGGAAGATCCAGAAGAACACGGTAAGTGCCACCGGAGCAACAAACTTGCGGGATTCGGCGCTATGCACGATGCCCTTGGCCTGATCGGCAACCATTTCCACGAGGATCTCGATGGCTGCCTGAAAACGACCGGGAACGCCGGACGTTGCCTTGCTTGCCGCTTTGGTCAGAATCAGCAGGGTGACGATACCCAGGCCGATCGAGAAGAACAACGTGTCCAGATTCCACACACTCCAGTCGATGATCGCGGATTGCGCATGACCGGTGGAGTTGAGGTGGGTGAGGTGGTGGACAATGTATTCGCCCGCGGTCGGGCCGTGTGCTTCGGTGCCAGTGCTCATGGTCAGGTCTTCACCAAAAATGCAAATAAATTCGCCTTTAGCGCCACGACCAACCCGATAAACAACGCCAACCAATGGACGTCTGGATACACGAGTCGAACGGTCGCCAACAATCCTACGGTTGACGCGATCTTTAAGAACTCGCCAACAAAAAACTCAAGCGGGTACGACGCAGCCGGTCGCTTGGAAACCAAGCTCAGGCGCAAGGCGAACAACAAATTGGGAAGAACACAGGCTGCGCCTCCCAACGCCGCCGACAACGCACCGCGCGTCCCTGATATCAATCCTGCAACCAATGCAACCAGGATTGTCGCGCCTATCTGCAGGAATACCGCTTTAAACATTGGCTCTCTGCGTGGCACGTCGGGTAATGCGCCATCCGCCGTACGAAAAACGGGTGGATGGTAGGGGTTAACCACAGCAAAGTCAATCGTGGCGGCATTGCAGCATTATTGGACAGTTCTCCAATGGGGCCACGTCGGCGACGTCGTCCGCTTGACAAACCCTATGTTCATATCGATGATCATCGACATGAACGACGATTACCTTCGCGCCATTCCCGAAGCGTGGCAGGACATTTCAGCAGTATTTTCGGCCCTCGGAGATGAGCATCGGCAGCGTATTCTGCTGACCTTCGAGGCAGGAGAACGCCTCAATGTCGGCCAGATCGCCGAGGTATCCAGTCTAGCCAGATCCACTGTCTCGCATCACCTCAAGGTGTTGCGCGAAGCGGGTGTTCTCGTTTCAGAGCGGGCAGGCAAAGAGATTTACTTTCGTGTGAATAAGGCCTTTCTGCAGAAGGCGTTCTGCAAGGTCTCCGCTTACCTCGACGCATATCTCTGAATTTTTGGGCCGTTATTTCATGCGATCGCTCATCAAGGCGCTCCTGCGCATCCTCAGCTCCTTATTGTTCCGGGTCCAGGTGAAGGGCCGTCCCCCTGGCAACATCGACCGGCTGCTCATCGTCGCCAATCACGAATCCTTCCTGGATGGTTTGCTGCTCGGACTTTTTTTGCCCCTCGATCCTGTTTTCGTCGTACATACGGGGGTCGTGCGCAATCCGGCCTTTCGGCTCCTGCTTTCTCTTGTGGATTACCTGGCCGTCGATCCAACCAGCCCGATGGCCATGAAAAAGGTGATTCGCCTGTTGGAGGCTGGGCGTCCGGTGGTAATTTTTCCGGAGGGGCGCATCACGACCACCGGTAGCCTGATGAAGACCTACGATGGTCCGGCCTTTGTGGCAGCCAAGACCGGTGCAACCATTCTCCCGGTTCGCATTGACGGTGCAGCCCGCACCTATTTCTCGCGCCTTGCAGCCCACATTCCGCGCCGCCTTTTTCCGCGTATCAGCCTGTCGATCCTGCCCACAACGCATATCGCCATGCCCGATGCACCCACCGCCCGCGATCGCCGCCGCCGGGCGGGTGAAGCCATGCGACGCCTGATGCAGGAGATGATTTTCGCCACCCGTCCGGACCAGACCCTTTTCTCGACGCTGCTCGACGCCGCTGATATTCAGGGCCACGGTCATTCCCTGGTGGAGGATCTGAAGCAGATCGAATACAGCTACCGCGACCTGATCAAGATGGCACTGGCCCTTGGACGGCGGGTGGCCCGGGAAAGTCAGCCCGGCGAGAGAATCGGCTTGTTGCTGCCCAATCTGACACCCACCCTTGGGCTCATCTTTGGCCTTTCGGCTCAGGGGCGTGCTGCCGCCATGCTCAATTACACAGCGGGCGTGGAGGGCATGCAGGCAGCCATCACGGCGGCGCAGGTCAACCGCGTCGTCACCTCCCGGGCCTTTGTCGAGCAGGCGAAGCTGGGTGACAAGCTGATGGCACTACCAGGCGTGCAGCTGATTTATCTTGAGGATCTCCGCGCGACAATGGGTCTCGTCGATACGCTTTGGCTGCTGTTGTGGGCGCTGCCTTTTCCCCGGTTGGCAGTTCCCGCTGGCTCGCCGGAGGACGCAGCAGTGGTGCTTTTCACTTCCGGCTCCGAGGGCAAACCGAAAGGTGTGGTGCTATCGCACCGGGCCTTGCTGGCCAATGTGGCGCAGATCCGGGCCGTGGTCGATTTTTCGGTTGATGACAAGATCCTCAACGCCCTTCCCTTGTTCCACTCCTTCGGGCTGACCGCCGGTGGCTTGCTGCCGGTACTGACAGGTGCGCGGGTCTTCCTCTACCCCTCCCCGCTCCACTACCGGGTGATCCCCGAGCTGGCCTACGACCGCAACTGCACAGTGCTGCTCGGCACGAGCACCTTCCTCGGTAACTACGCCAAGTTTGCTCATCCCTATGATTTCTACCGCCTGCGCTACGTTATAGCCGGCGCCGAGAAGCTCGCCACATCCGTGCGCGATCTGTGGTTCGAGAAATTCGGCATCCGCATTTTCGAGGGCTATGGCGCTACCGAAACCGCTCCCGTACTTGCAGTCAACACTCCCATGGCTTTCCGTAGCGGGACTGTCGGTCAGTTCCTCCCGGGTATCCAGTATCAACTGGTGCCAATTCCAGGAATCGCGGCAGGTGGAATGTTGCACGTAAAGGGCCCCAACCTGATGTCGGGCTATCTGCGCTTCGACAATCCCGGTGTTCTCCAGCCACCTGCTTCACCGGTCGGCGAAGGCTGGTATGAAACGGGCGACGTGGTGGAGATCGACGACGAAGGCTTCGTGAAGATCGTCGGGCGCGTCAAACGCTTTGCCAAGGTGGCGGGTGAGATGGTGTCGCTGGAAGCGGTCGAGAAATTGGCAGCCACTGCCTCTCCCGCCGCGGCCCATGCCGCGTCCACTCAGCCCGATGCAAGTCGGGGGGAGACCATTCTGCTGTTTTCCACCGACCCCGCCCTCAGCCGCGAGCAGCTCCAGAATGCAGCCCGCAGCGGCGGGTGGCCGGAGATTGCCGTCCCTCGCCGGATCGTCGTCGTTGATGCACTTCCCCTGCTGGGTACCGGCAAAATCGACTATGTATCCCTCAAACAGTGGGCCGAAAAAGCCTGAACCATCGTGGAATGGACACACATGCCCGCAACTTGTTCGTGTCCGCCCCGACACCGGTACGCGGCGTTGGCAGGGCGATTGCGCCTGGTTCCGGTTGTCAGTCTGTTTGCCGTTGCCAACCTGATGCCAGGGGAGAGCATGCAATTCGACCGGGAAGCCATCTCGAACGGCGAGGTCTGGCGACTCTGGACCGGGCAGTTGTGCCATTGGTCAATTTTGCATCTGATCGGCAACCTGGCCGCTGTCATCGCACTGATGGTGATTGGTGGGAAGCCTTTGCTGCGCTGGCTTGCACTGTTACCCATCGGCGCCCCGCTGCTTTCGTTGGCCCTGCTGGGCCTGTTGCCAGAGCTGCACAGCTACCGTGGGCTTTCCGGACTTGTCGCCATGCTGGTGGTCGGAGTGGCGATTGATGGCGGGATGATTGGTCGGGTTGTAGCGTTGGCATGGGGAACAAAAATGGTATTCGATGCCCTGTCGGGAACCCCGTCGCCTCTTTTGCCCGCAGGCATCGCCACCACTTGGCAGGCTCATCTTGCCGGGCTTCTTGTCGGATTGGCCACTGCGACAGGCTTTCTCCTTGTTGACCGGAGAAAGTCCATCACACCATGAACCGTCTTCGCCTCATTCCAAGCGCCAGTCAGCCCATGACGGGTAACCCCCGGCTGCGCGCGAGGTATCGGCACTTCGCCCCCGGCATTTTTGAACCACACCTTTTCTTTGATCGGAAATCTGCATGAGTGCCCTGCCGGATCACGCCAAGGACGCCCCTCCCTCGCAGTTTCACCTGCTCAGGGAAAGGCGCTTCCGTCCCTTCTTTCTGACTCAGTTTCTCGGCGCGTTCAATGACAACCTGTTCAAAAACGCGCTGGTGGTTCTGCTCACCTTCCAGGCGGCAAGCTGGACCACCATTGCGCCGGAGCTGCTGGCCAACCTCGCGGCCGGCATCTTCATCCTGCCCTTCTTCCTGTTCTCGGCCTCGGCCGGCCAGCTTGCCGACAAGTACGACAAAGCTCGCCTGACTCGTCTGGTCAAGCTGCTCGAGATCGGCATCATGGTCGTGGCCCTGAGCGGATTTCTCCTCCACAGCCTGACGGTGCTGTTCGGGGCACTCTTCCTGCTGGGGTGCCACTCAACGCTGTTCGGCCCGGTCAAATACGCCCTGCTGCCACAACATTTGCAGGAAGACGAACTGGTGGGTGGAAACGCACTGGTCGAGGCCGGCACCTTTGTCGCAATCCTGCTTGGAACCCTGTGTGGAGGTCTGCTTGCCGGAGCCCCCCAGGGTGACCTGTGGATCGCGGGCGGCGGCATACTGGTGGCGATAGCCGGCTATCTGACCAGCCGCGGCGTACCGCCAGCCCCGGCTCCGGAACCCGGCCTGCACATCAACCCCAATCCATTTACCGAAACCTGGCGCAACATCGGCTTTGCCCGGGAAAACCGGCCGGTCTTCCTGGCCATCCTTGGCATTTCGTGGTTCTGGCTCTACGGCGCGCTATTTTTGGCCCAGTTTCCAGCCTACGCAAAAGGCGTTCTTGGAGGGGGAGAAGGCACTGTCACCCTGCTGCTGGCGACCTTCACGGTGGGGATAGGCCTGGGTTCTCTGCTCTG
Organism: Zoogloea sp.; assembly: GCA_016790385.1. Lineage (GTDB taxonomy): Bacteria > Pseudomonadota > Gammaproteobacteria > Burkholderiales > Rhodocyclaceae > Zoogloea. The sequence continues at coordinate 2,674 of JAEUNV010000093.1, read as the reverse complement.
CGAGAAGCTTTCCGGCGGTCATGTGGAGATCGGCCTGGTGCCCTTCGGCTCCATCGGCCTGACCCTTTTCGGTCTCGACATTGCTTTGGCCTCACCGGGTGTCCTGCCGACCGGCGCCCCGCTGGCCATCGGTGACGTCCTTGCGCAGCCCGGCATGCTAAGGGTATTGCTGGCTCTGACCATGCTCGGGGTGTTCGGCGGCTTTTTCATCGTTCCCCTCTACGCCATGATGCAAAGCCGCTCGGCGCCCGGTCACCGGGCACGGGTTATTGCCGCCAACAATATCCTCAACGCGCTGTTCATGGTCGTTGGAGCGCTGAGTGCCGGGGCGTTGCTCAGCGCCGGGCTGTCCATTCCCATGCTTTTCGGCGTAGCGGCGGTCATGAACGCGGCGGTGGCCCTCTACATCTACCGACTGGTACCGGAATTCCTGCTGCGGTTCATCGTGTGGCTGCTGGTCCACACCGTATATCGGCTCCGCACGGAAGGGCTGGCACACATTCCCAGCGAAGGGCCTGCCGTGATCGTCTGCAACCACGTGAGCTTCGTCGACGCGCTCGTTATCGCCGCAGCGTCACGCCGTCCCATCCGTTTTGTGATGGACCACCGCATCTTTCGCTGGCCGTTACTGTCTTTTGTCTTCCGCCACAGCCGAGCCATCCCCATCGCCCCCGCCAAGGAAGATCCGGCCATGATGGAGGCCGCGTTTGCCGAAGTCTCGGCAGCCCTGAGAGCAGGTGAACTGATCGGCCTGTTTCCGGAAGGCAGGATCACTGCCGATGGCGAGCTATGCCCCTTCCGACCGGGAATTGCCCGCATTCTGGAAGCGGACCCTGTAAGGGTGATTCCCATGGCCTTGCGCGGCCTGTGGGGCAGCATGTTCTCCCGCAAGGGTGGCCCGGCTCTGAGCCGGCCCTTGCGCCGCGGCCTGTTCAACCGCATTGAACTGGTGGTGGGGCCCGCACTCCCACCGGAAACCGTCAGCCTTCCAAGACTGCAGTTACAGGTGGCGAGCTTGCGGGGTGACTGGAGATAGGGGTAACGCGCCCCTTACCCCAGGTTCTGAAGAGCGAATTCCCAGTTGATGAGCTTGTCGATCAGCGCATTCACATAGTCGGCACGGCGATTCTGGTAGTCCAGATAGTATGCGTGCTCCCACACATCGATGGTCAGCAGCGGCTTGAGGCCGGCCGTTTGAGGCAGATCGGCGTTGGCCGTCTTGATCACCTTGAGCTTGTCACCATCGGCAACCAACCACGCCCAACCGCTGCCAAACTGGGAGGTCGCTGCGGTGGCCAACTCCTTTTTCAGGGCATCGACACTCCCGAAGGAGGCTTCGATGCGCTTCTTGAGTGCGGCCGGCGGTTCGCCACCGCCGTTTGGCCGCAGGCTGCTCCAGTAAAAGCTGTGGTTCCAGATCTGCGCGGCATTGTTGAAGATGGCGGTCTTGTCGGCTTTCCCCGCCGAGACGGCCACAATCTTTTCAAGGGACAGATCAGCCAGATCCGTGCCAGCGACAAGCCGGTTCAGGTTATCCACATAGCCCTTGTGGTGCTTGCCATAATGAAAACCGATGGTATTGGCCGAGATGACAGGGGCGAGGGCCGAGTCACCCCACGGCAGGGCGGGAAGCAGGATCGGGTTGGCAGCCCGGGCCGGTAAGGTGAGCCCGCCCAGGGCAGCAACGGTCAGTATCCCGAGGGATGAACCGAGAAACTGGCGGCGACTGACACCCTCAGGGGACACGGAATGCAGCGGCAATTGCATGGGGACTCTCCTCTGTCGAAGTACGATTTATCCGACCTTTGGATCAAAGACCGGTCCACGCATTATTAGCCACTCCGTGAAGCTTTTGTCATCCCGGCATCGAGGAAAAACAGATCAGGGAGCTGGATGAACAGCCCGCGGCGTCAGACTGAGGGTCGTTTCTCCGGCTGAAAACCAGATCTGCCCATCCTGAATCGTGCAAGTCAGGTTCATGGATCGTTCTGCCAGTGCAGCCAGGGCTTTGGAGTCTTCCTGTGCAATCGCGAACACCCGTAGATTCGACAACTTGCCTAGGGTTGCGGCATCCTTCTGCCACCAGATATCCACCACCCGACCGCCATAAGCCAGCACGACGACCTCATCGGCCCGGCCGGCTGCCCGGCGCAACAGACGTTCATCAGGAAGACCAACCTCTATCCACTTCAGGATGCGGCCCGTATCGTCCTTGCACCACAGGGCAGGTTCATCGTCCGTGGATATGCCACGCCCGAAATCAAGCCGCTCATCCGCATTCAGGGCAAAGGCAAGTACCCGGATCATCATGCGCTCATCGGTCTCTGACGGATGGCGGGCAAGGGTCAGGTTGTGCTCGGCAAAGTAGCCCCGATCAAGGTCGGAAACGGCGAGTGAGGCGCGAAAGATGGTGGATTTAAGAGCCATGGCGGGGCACGGGCAATCTAGAAAGCTCCGGAAGGCGTGTTTCAGCCTTGGGGCAGCACGACGAAAAAAGAAAAACCGGGCACGCGGCCCGGTTCGAAGACAGGCTGTTTAAGGCTTACTTGCCGACAGCAGTCTTGGCCTTGTCAGCCGTTTCCTTGGCTGCGTCGGCGGTGGCGGCAACCGCTTCCTTGCCAGCTTCCTTCACGGCACCGGCAGCATCCTTGGCGGCCGAAACGGCATCCTTGGC
>JAEUNV010000067.1 GCA_016790385.1 Zoogloea sp. | reverse complement strand
CGGAGGTGCCCACGGCCCGGCGCGCGGAAATCGGCGTAGATCTGCCGCAGGCGATCCTTGAGGCGTTTGCGCCAAGGACGCTCGCTGCGAAGCGTGGAATGAAGCACCGGGCCCAGCAGGGCAAGCGCATGTTCCCACTCGACAACCTGTGCCGCAGGAACGGGGCCGATATCGCGGAATTGAAACAGCACGGCGCCCACCAGTTGATGAGCGACCGCCAATGGAATCGTGATGGCCATTCCGCCATCCCGGCGCAACAATTCTTCATGCGCAAGAACGATCTGCGGTACGTGGTCATAGGGTGTCGGAGCCACCACCGTGGCGGCCTGCTCAATGGACTCGTCCATGGCAGCACCGATCACTCGCAGCATCTCGCCCTGGTTCGCTTCGATCGCGCCATGGGAAACGGCGACCACCCGCGAGAAGCGATCCTCCATGAAACCGATGGAGACGCGCTCGCAGCCGATACGGGTGGCAAGATCAGACGCCAACGCCGCAGCAGACGCCCGCAACCCGTCGTGGGACACCACGGCGGCAAGCAAAGCGAGCACATCCAGTTTCACCGGCTCAATGGCGACAGAAATAGGCGGGGCGTTCAGAGCATCTGTCCTGAAAGAATGTCGTCCTCGTATTGACGACGCATCTGCGGAAAACTTTAAGTTTTCAAACCAGAACCAGCGCAGTGGAAAGCTACGAAAAAGCCCCGCGTGAACGACAAAAAAGGGAGCCGCGTTTCCGCAGCTCCCTTCTCTGATTCATGGCGCGCCCGGCAGGATTCGAACCCACGACCCCTTGGTTCGTAGCCAAGTACTCTATCCAACTGAGCTACGGGCGCAACATTCCCAACAATCAACGTCCGGAAAACCGGCGGGGAGAGAACACACTCCCCGGTTGAAAAAAGCGGCTCACAAACATTGAAAGCCGCTTTTGTAAAACTGGCGCGCCCGGCAGGATTCGAACCCACGACCCCTTGGTTCGTAGCCAAGTACTCTATCCAACTGAGCTACGGGCGCGCTGAGAGACCGAGATTATACACACGCTCGAAGAAATTGAAAGCCTTTCATTACAGATCCTCGTATTTTCGCCCACGACCTTTCGCCCACCCCAAAATAAGCGGGCGATGGAGGTGCGCGCCAGTCTCATCGCTTGCACAATGATCAGGCAGTTCCCGGTAGTTATCGGGGCAACAACACGACAGGCGGGCATGAACCGTCGAATACATTTCAAGGGAGACACACACGTCCATGAATACACGGCTCCAGCTCCGCGGCATGACCATTGAGGTCCAGCATCTCGCCTCGGCCCACCCAGCACCCGACGCCCCGCCGCTGATCTTCCTGCACGAGGGCCTAGGTTCCATTTCCATGTGGCGGGACTTTCCCCAGCGCGTCGCCGATGCCACCGGTTGCGCGGCTGTCGTTTACTCCCGCCATGGCTATGGTCAATCCACGCCGTTGAGCGCCCCGCGCGACGTGCGCTACATGCATGAGGAAGCGCTCAGCATGCTGCCAGCCCTGCTTGACGCCCTCGATATCGAGAAGCCCTTTCTGTTGGGGCACAGCGACGGCGGATCGATCAGCCTGATCCATGCGGGCGGGGCTGGGCGCGAACTTTCCGGGGTCATTGTCATGGCGCCCCATGTGTTCGTTGAAGAAGTCGCCCTGAGCAACATTCGCCTGGCCGACGAAGCCTATCGGATGGGCGACTTGCGCAGCCGGCTGGCGCGCCATCACCGCGACGTGGATTCGGCGTTCCGCGGCTGGAACGATATCTGGCTGCATCCCGCGTTTCGCGACTGGAACATCGAAGGCTACCTGCCCGCCATCTCCTGCCCCATCCTGGCGATACAAGGTGAAGATGACGAGTACGGCACCATGGAACAGCTCGAACGCATTGCGCTGGGGGCGCGGGATGTGGAACTGGTCAAACTTGCCGACTGCCGCCACTCACCCCACAAGGACCAGCCGGAGGCGGTGATCGCATCCATTGCCGGCTTTGTGGCAGATCTGTTGAACAACTGAGTCGCCATCTCAAGGACGCACCCATGCGCGCTTACCTGTGTAACGCCTTCGGTCCCCTCGATACCCACGGGCCCGGAGATCTGCCACCACCCGTTCCAGCCGACGACGAAGTCGTCATTGAGGTGGCCGCCGCAGGCGTAAATTATTACGACACATTGATTGTCCAGGGCCGATACCAGATCCGACCAGCACTCCCCTTCTCCCCGGGTGGCGAGTTTGCGGGGACGATCTCATCAATCGGGGCGGCGGTCGAGGGCTTTCATATTGGGCAGCGGGTACTTGCCTTCAATTCCTTTGGCGGCTTCGCAGAGAAAGCGCGAGCCCGGGCAAGCCAGGTCTTTCCCCTTCCTGACGCCGTGAGCTTCGATCAGGCCGCTGCGGCTCTGGTGGCTTACGCTACGGCCTGGTTCGCGCTCCACGACAGGGGGCATCTGCGCGCCGGAGAAACCGTCCTGGTGCTTGGCGCGGCAGGTGGCGTCGGCCTCGCCGCCGTGCAGATTGCCCGCGCGGCCGGCTGCACCGTGATCGCCGCCGCCAGCACCCCTGAGAAGCTCGAAGCCTGCCGCCACGCCGGTGCCGCCATCGGAATCAATTACCGTCAAGAGGACCTCAAGGAGGCCGTCAAGTCCGCCACCGGCGGCCGCGGCGCCGACGTGGTGATCGACGTCGTTGGCGGCGCCTACACCGAAGCGGCAGTGCGAGCTACGGCGTGGCGCGGCCGAGTGCTGGTGATCGGCTTTGCGGCGGGAGACATCCCGCGGATTCCGGCGAACCTCTTGCTACTCAAGGGGTGCGAGCTTTCCGGTGTGTTCTGGGACGAATTCCTGCGTCGAGAGCCTCAGGCCTGTCACAACCAAGTGAGCGCCATCCTGGCCGGGATCGAAAATGGCAGCCTTGCACCACCGATACACGGTCGCTATGGGATCGAAGAAGCCGGCGAGGCGCTGAAGGAGCTGGCCGAACGCCGGGCAACGGGAAAGCTGCTCATATGCCCCAAGCGATAATCCAGCCGACCTCCGGCTGCTTTTGAGTGGATCCACTCGGCCGTTCGCTCCTCCAATGCTTGCCAAAACGCTTGTGAGAGTCCAGCGCTTGTGAGAATCCAGCTCAAGGAGCGGCACTGAGCCGCTCACGATAACTTTTCCCCAAACTCCGGTCAGGGGCAGGCCAGGTACTCCAGCGTGACATCGGGCAAGGTTGCGCCCACCGCGAGGGGATAGAAGAAGCAGTAGCCGGCGCGACCTGATCGCTTGGCCTGATACATGGCTTTGTCAGCATGGCACAGCAAGGTGTCAGCGCAACCGTCGTCCATGGGAAAGAGGGTGATGCCGACACTTGCCGATATTCCCCTGCGCTCACACCCAATGGGCAACGCCGCGAGACTACAGAAGATGCGGTCGAGCACGGCCTGGATATCAGCCACCGTGCCGGGCTCGGAAAAAAGCATGACAAATTCGTCACCGCCGAGGCGCGCCACCGTGTCGCCGCTGCG
>JAEUNV010000674.1 GCA_016790385.1 Zoogloea sp. | reverse complement strand
CTTTGCCCGCATCGACGTGGCGGGCGTCAGGCAGACGCTGCGCTGGATTCCGCCGGGGCGTTTCCTGATGGGCTCGCCCGAAGATGAGCGTGATCGTTACGATGACGAAGGGCCGCAGCATCAGGTGACGCTCACGCGGGGGTTCTGGCTGTCGGACACGGCGTGTACGCAGGCTTTGTGGCTGGCGGTGTTGGGGGGCAAGAACCCGAGTGGGTTCAGTGGTGATCCCGAACGGCCCGTTGAGACGGTTAGCTGGGACGAGGTGACGGAGCGTTTTTTGCAGGGCCTTCAGCGGCGCCTGGGCGCGGAGGTGGAGGCGGTACTGCCGACGGAGGCGGAATGGGAGTATGCCTGTCGCGCGGGGACGAAGACCGCCTACTCATTCGGCGAGGCCTTTGAGCCGTCCCGGGCGAACGTCAATTCAAAGGAGACCGTGCCGGTGAAGGCCTATCCACCCAACCCGTGGGGGCTATACCAGATGCACGGCAATGTATGGGAATGGTGTGCGGACGACCAGCGGCCCTACGGCGCCGAGTCGGTGACGGACCCGGCTGGTGACCGGGAGGGCGCCGTGCGCGCGCTGCGTGGCGGCGCCTGGGGCGTCGGGCCCGGGGGGGCTCGCTCCGCTTGCCGCGGCGGCTACCGCCGTGGCGATCGCTTCGACTTCATTGGCTTCCGTTTTGCCCTGAGGTCCATCCAGAGCGGCGCCGGAGGCGGAAGGGAGCGGGCGGAGCCCGCGCTTGGGTTGCCCCGGGCGGAGCCCGGGGCGGGTTCTGGCCCGGCGGAGCCGGGCCGAAAATCCGGCCGTGTGGGCATGCGCCGTTTGTCGAAGTCTTGAGCGCCCTCCATGCCCTTGCATTTCTTCACCATCCCCGTTCTTTCCGCCCATCATCAGGCACAGGATGACTTGAACCGCTTTGTCGCAGCCCATCGCGTGCTTCGCCTCGACCGGCAGCTCGTGCAGGCGGGGGATCATTCCTGCTGGGCCGTTTGTGTGGAAACCTTGGATGGACCGGGGCCGCTGCCGGCGAATCTAACCGCCGGAGGCGTTGGCCAGCCCAGGCTGGATGACCGCGAATATCGCCGGGCATGGCAGAGCCCGGACGACTTCGCGGCCTTCGCGCGCTTGCGTGCCGTGGCCGCGTGGCTGATTCAAGCTGAGCGCGATGGTGTGAGTGAAACCCTTCTGCAGCGCGTGTACGACGCGGCGTCGGCGGGGGTGCCCGAAGCACAAAGCCTGTATTTCCGTGAGCAGTTCCGCCGCAGGTACGCCGGGGAGGGGGATGATGCGGGGCCAGGAGTCGACTCATGATCCGTCGAGCGGCCGCAATTGCGCATCGGGTAGGCGTGGCTGGATTGGGCTTACGCCGACGGCTCCCCGGGTGTGTCGTCCTATCGAATTCCGCTGAAAGGGCGTGATGACCGCCATTCCCTCACCCTTCCAGGGCCGATGCTTTCCCGATCCCTTTCCCCCCGCGTGTGCCAGTGCCTGGGGCGATGATCCCTATGGTCTGTGGTGCGAGATCGAGGTGGGCGGCGTGGTGCAGCGCCTGCGCTGGGTGGAGCCCGGGGTGTTCATGATGGGGTCGTCCGAGGATGAACGCGGCCGGGTTGCGGGTGAAATCGCTGAGGACTGGTGGAAAAACGATATCGAGTGTGAAGGTCCGCAGCACCAGGTGACGCTCACGCGGGGTTTCTGGCTTTCGGATACGGCGTGTACGCAGGCCTTGTGGCTGGCGGTGTTAGGGGGCAAGAATCCGAGCGGGTTCAGTGGTGATCTAGAACGGCCCGTTGAGACAGTTAGCTGGGACGAGGTGACGGAGCGTTTTCTGCAGGGTCTTCAGCGGCATCTGGGCGATGAGGTTGCGGTGGTGCTGCCGACGGAGGCGGAATGGGAGTACGCCTGTCGCGCGGGGACGAAGACGGCCTACGCATTCGGCGAGGCCTTTGAGCCGTCCCGGGCGACCGTCAATTCAAAGGAGACGGTGCGGGTGAAGGCCTATCCACCCAACCCCTGGGGGCTGTACCAGATGCACGGCAATGTATGGGAGTGGTGCGCGGACGACCAGCGGCCCTACGGTGCTTGGCCGGTGACGGACCCGGCTGGTGACCGGGAGGGCGCCGTGCGCGCGCTGCGCGGCGGCACCTGGAACGGCGTGCCCGGGAGGGCTCGCTCTGCTTTCCGCGACGGCTCCCACCGTCACGATCGCTACAACCTCATTGGCTTCCGCTTTGCCCTGAGGTCCATTCAGGGCGGCGCCGGAGGCGGAATGGGGCGGGCGGAGCCCGCCTGGGGTTTGCCCCGGGCGGAGCCCGGGGTGGGTCTGGGCCCGGCGGAGCCGGGCCGCAAGCCGCCCAAGGCTGCCGCCCGAAAGCGCTGACGGCGCGCTTGCCGCTTACTGCCCCAGCAGCGCGTCCAGCATCTCCACCATCTGGTCGATCTCGCCTTCGCTCACATTGAGCGCCGGCATGAAGCGCAGCAGGTTGGGGCGGGGGGCGTTGAGGAGCAGGCCGACGGGGTTCTGCTCCAGTGCGGCCTTGACCAGGGCCGGGCCGCGGTCGCTGTCGAGGATGAGGGCGCGCAGCAGGCCGCTGCCCCGTTCGCCGCCCAGGCTGTGGCGGGCGGAGAGCTCGAGCAGGCGGCGGGAAAGATATTCCCCCCGGGCGCGCACG
>JAEUNV010000670.1 GCA_016790385.1 Zoogloea sp. | reverse complement strand
GAAACTGGGCAGCGGAGCGACCCCGGCGTGGAAGCCGGTCGTCACCGGCCCGGACGGCCAGAGCGCGACCGTCATGAAATCGGTGCCCGACCCCGCAGGGGGCGCCGCGACGCCGGCGGGCGCTGGCGTGTTTCTCACCGTGGACCTGCTCAAGGCCCCCTTCGTGCCGGCGCCGGTGCGGGCGGCCCTGGGCGGTGAAACCAAAGGAAAGTGAGGCCATGAACCGGCAGCGCTCATCCCGCAACGCACTGGCACCGCTCCACCGACCGCCATGCCCGTCAAAGCGCAACACATAAGCGCCGACAAGCCGGCGAAGATTGGCGCGCCCCACGAACCCGCCGAGGCCAATGCCGATCGGGTGGCGGACTGCCTGACCGCCCCGCCGACCGTCCAGCCCCTGGCGTGCAGCGCCTGCGCTGCCGGTGATGCGCCCTGCCCGGCCTGTGCCACCGGCGCGGCCACCCTGCGCCGCAAGACGCTCACGGGGGCTGCCGCCGGCAGCGACATGCCGCGGGCCGTCGGCCAAGCCCTGGCAGCCCCCGCCGCGGCACTTCCGGACGCCACCCGGCGCCGCTTCGAACTTCGCCTGGGCACCGATCTTGGTGCCCTGCGGCTGCACACCGGCGCCGCCGCCGCCCGCGGCGCACGGAGCGTGGGCGCGCGCGCCTTCGCCCTGGGTCAGGACATCGTGTTCGGCGCTGGCGAGTTCCGCCCCGACACGCAGGAGGGGCAGCATCTGCTGGCCCACGAGGTGGCCCACGTGATGCAGGGCGGCACGGGGGACACGCTCCGCCGCGCGCCCAAGACGCCCCCCGATCCGGCCGAGGATGCCGCCGTGGACGAACGCCAGGTCAAGGCGATGGAGCTCGTGCCGGGAAGCACCTTCATCAACAACGCCGCCAGCGTTGGGGGCCTGGCGGCATGGCAGACCCGCTACCCCCTCTCCTACGCCGAGATGCACAGCCGCGCCGTGAAGGTGTACGGCGAGGCAGGCTACGAGCGCCTTCTCGCCGCCGATGCGGACGTGCTGAAGCTGGTGCAGAAGTCGGATGTGCTGATGACGCGCCTGACCGAGCTGCGCGACCGCTACTCGGGCGAGGACGAAGCAGCCCACAAGGTCATTGATGCCTATGGGGGCACGAACTACCTCATCGGCGAGAACGTAAGAGGCTGGTTCGACCTGGATTACGAATGGCTGGCCCAACAGTATTCGAGCTACGCCAATTTCGACCTGGGCCTCTTCCAGGCCCTGCTGTCCGAGGATGTGGACACCCTGATCAATCGCGTGGAGGAGAACGCCGACGCCGCCAAGGCGGACGCCGATGCGGAAAAGGCGTTCAAGGAAGGCTGGATCAAGGACGGCGCGAGTGTGCTGGGCAAGGTGGTCGCCAAGCGGGACGACATCTTCTTCGACGACGAAATCAGCCTGGAAAGCGTGCTCGACCCGCCCGAAGGCAGCGACAAGGCCGACGAGATGGTGGCCGTGGCACGTTACGCCGGCCAGATGTCGGCCGTGGTCAAGGTGAATGAGCGCTATTTCGCCTACACCCTATCGGAAGACTTCGACCTGTCGAACGTTTTTTATGGGGAAAAGCTCGACGCCTACACCCGGGTGGTGCCTGCTGGCACCCTGGGCGGCGCCGTGGTGGCCCTCACCACGTCCAGCGGCCTGCCCCTCAAGGGCGAGGGCGGCGGCCGCTTCAAGGGCGGTGACGAGCTCAATAATCCCGAGTCCTACCTGGACACCGACACCGAGATGCTCGCCTCGG
>JAEUNV010000261.1 GCA_016790385.1 Zoogloea sp. | reverse complement strand
ATCGGAGATGGTGTAGGTGATCTCCACCGGACCATTGAAGTTGGAGGCCGGCGTGAAGGCGAGGGTGCCGTCGGGGTTGATGGTGACGCTGCCCTTGGCCGGATCGACGCTGGCGCCGGTGACGGTGAGGGGGTCGCCGTCGGGGTCGGAGTCATTGCCCAGGACGTTGAGGGTCACCGGGGTGTCTTCGTCCGTGGTGGCCGTGTTGGGGTTGGCGACGGGGGCTTCATTGATCGGTGTTACGTCAATGCTGACCGTGCTGGTGGCCGTGCCCCCCTGACCATCGGAAATGGTGTAGGTGATAACCACCGGACCATTGAAGTCGTTGGCGGGTGTGAAGGTGAGGGTGCCGTCCGGATTGATGACGACGCTGCCGAGGGCCGGGTCAACCGTCGCTCCCGTGACGGTGAGCGGATTGCCTTCGGGGTCGCTGTCATTGCCCAGCACCGCCACTGTCACCGGGGTGTTCTCGGGGGTGGTGGCGATGTCCGGCGCGGCGATAGGTGCGTCGTTAACCGGGGTGACGTTGACCGTGACTGTGGAAGTCGCGGTGCCGCCCTTGCCATCACTGACCGTGTACGTAATGACCACGGGGCCGGTGATGTCCGGTGCCGGCGTGAAATTCAGCGTGCCGTCGGGGTTGACCGTCACACTACCGCGGGTGGGGTCGACGGTGGCACCGGTGACGGTAAGGGGGTCACCATCGGGGTCGGAGTCATTGCCAAGGACGACCACCGTGACCGGGGTGTCTTCGGGCGTGGTGGCAAGGTCGGGCTGGGCGACCGGGCCGTCATTCACAGCGGCGACGTTGATCGTCACCGTTGCCGTGGAGGTGCCGCCCTTGCCGTCGCTGATGGTGTAGGTGACGGTGTCGGGGCCGTTGAAGTCGGGGTTGGGCACATAGCGCAGGCTGCCATCGGGGTTGATGGTGATCTGACCATTGACGGCGGTGGCGCTGATGACTGTCAGGACATCATTGTTGGCGTCGCTGTCGTTGGCGAGCACGTCCACGACCAGGGGCTGGTCTTCCGTGCCGGTGACGTTGTCGTCGGCGGCAAGCGGAGGCGTGTTGGTGGTTTGCGTGGTGAAGGTGCCAGCCGGGAGAAAGTCGACTCCGTCTCCGGTGGTGGTGTAGTTGTAGGAAACCGGAGTCACCTCTTCCAGAACCCGTACCAGACGGACAAAGTCGTGAGTCTGGTCACCAACGCCGCCGCCGGTGAGACCGGCAGCCGGGTCTTCGAGACCTTCGAAGGGGTCTTTGCCCGCATTCAGGGCCTGGATCACCCGATCCGCTTCGGCTCCGAGGCTGGATACGGTGTTTTCACTGCGCTCTGGGCTCGCTGTTGCAAAGAATTCGTCATTAAGCAGTAGTTCGCGGTCGGGGCCGATACTGACCTTCGCTCCACTCGGAAGACGCAGCTCGACCACCGCGCCGCCGCGGGTCACGACTTCCTGGCCTTCCGTTACCACGTCGCCGGGCTTGATCGCGCTGAGCTTGCCGCTGTTGTCGCGAAGGTAGGCTTCCCCCTGGACGAAGACGACGGTGCCTTTGGCGAGGGTGGTGGCATTGGTGGGGGAGGGCGAGGTGGCCATGACGGTCTCCGGTGATCGGTTTTTCAGATGAGACGGAATCTACGACTGGGCGAAAGATGTCGCTATTGTCCACAAGGACAGGTTGCGTGATGGATGGCACGCAGGGCGATGTTCAGCGCACGCCGTGTACACGCAGGGCGAGCTGAAGGCGGTCGGTGACCTGGAGCTTCTCGAACACGGCCTTGAGATGCGCCTTGACGGTGCGTTCGGTGATGCCGAGGGCGTCGGCAATGGCGATGTTGCTTTCGCCCAGCGCGGCGTGATGGGCAACTTCCCGCTCACGGTCGGTCAGCGGGTGGGCCCACTCCGTCAACCCCGCCCTGGGCAAGCGGCTGTCCACGAGGCGTAGCAGGCGCGACAGCAGGGCGCGACCAACCCAGAGTTCTCCGCTGGCAACCACGTCCAGTGCTTGACGCAGGGTTTCGATGGGCGCGTGGCTGTGGCAGTAGCCGCAGGCACCAGCGTTGAGCACGGCCAGCCCTTCCTCGTCGTCAGGCCGGGAGGATGTGGCGAGTATGGCGAGATCCGCTGCATTATTTCGCCAGGCATCCTGGGTCCAAGGCGCCGGGGCGGGGGGCGGATATCCACCCAGATCAATCACGGCGAGACGATGGCCGGCTTTACGCCAAGTCGCAAGCCCGCCCAGATCCACGGCGCGGATCGGACTCGCGGAAAGTGCCTGCCAGCGCTCTGCCAGCAGGTCATCGGGGGTGAGGATCAACAGTGGTTGCGGAGTGCTCATGGGGCAGGGTTCGGTCAGCGTTCCGTAAGTGCGTTGGCCTTGGCACGCAGGACCGGTTTCATCAGGTAGCTGAGGAGTGACTTCTTCCCCGTGAGAATGTCCACTTCGGCGACCATGCCGGGGATGATGGGCATGTGGGCCTCGCCTATGGTGCTGCGGGTTGTTCTGACCCGCACAATGTAGAAGGCATTGCCCTTTTCGTCGGTGATGGTGTCGGCACCAATGTGCTCCAGGGTGGCTTCGAGCCCGCCGTAAGTGGAAAAGTCATACGCGGTGAACTTGACCAGCGCCGGCTGACCGGGGCGCAGGAAGGCAATGTCCTTGGGCTGGACGCGGGCCTCCAGGAGAAGGGCGTCATCGCTGGGAACGATCTCGATGATTTCCTTGCCCGGCTGTACCACTCCGCCAACGGTGTTGGCGAAAAGCTGTTTGACGGTGCCGTTCATCGGGGCCCGGATCTCGGCTTGCTTGACCCGGTCGGCAAGCCCCTCGCTGCCGGCCGAAAGGGCGGCGAGCTTGGCGTTGGTGTCGGAGAGTTCGCTTCGGGCCTGATTGCGCAGGTTCAGCCCGACTTCTTCAATCTTGTTCTGGGCTTCCGAGATCGCGGCCTGGATGCGGGGGATCTGGGCGCCTGCCGCGTCCCGCTCGCCGCGGTAGCGGGCGACATCGCGCTCAAGGCGCAGGAGCTCCACTTCGGAGACCGCACCGGTCTTGGCGAGGGGGCGGGTAACTTCAAGCTCCTTGGCCGTGAGGGTATAGCTCTGGGTGGCCTGCTCACGTTTGGCGATCAGTTCGTTGAGTTCCTGGCGGCGCTGGGAGAGTTGCTGACGGGCGATGCCGACCGCGGCGTCGAGTTCCAGGCGCTTGTTCTCGTAGGCGCTACGTTCCTGCTCAACCAGATCGGGCGCTTCCTTGATCAGCTCCGGCGGCGGTACGAAGGGTTTTCCGCTGGCGACGGCGGTGAGCCTGGCCGCCTTGGCGAGGAGCGCGATGTATTGGGCGCGGTTCTCCCTCAGAGAAGAAACAAAGCGGGTCGGGTCCACCTTGAGCAGTAGTTGCCCGGTCTTGACCTGCTGACCTTCCTTCACCAGGATTTCCGACACGATGCCGCCGTCGAGGCTCTGCATGACCTGCACCTGGCGTGAAGGTATGACTTTGCCTTCTCCGCGGGTGACTTCGTCCAGCTGGGCAAACGCGGCCCACAGGATCAGCACGAGCACGGCGGTGCAGGTCGTCCAGACGGCGATTCGGCTGCCTCGCAGCTTCTGTTCCGCCATGGCCCACTCAGCGTCGGCCATGTAGTCGCCGTCATCGTGGATCTCGCGGCGTTCGACGCCATCGAGGATGCGATCGAAGAGGCGGGAGCCAAACTGATAGACGGCGTCGTAAAGGCGTTTCAGCGGTGCAATGAGTGCTTTCATCGTGTCATCACCCCGCGCGTCCGATGCGACCTTGCTGGAGGGCCTCCACCACCTGGGCCTTGGGCCCGTCGGCGACGATCTGCCCCTGGTCGAGGACGATCAGGCGATCCACCAGATCGAGTAGTGAGGTGCGGTGGGTCACCAGGATCATTGTCTTGCTTGCCGCAAATCGGCGCAGCCGCTGCTTGAGGCCTTCCTCACTCTGGTGGTCCATGCTGCTGGAGGGTTCGTCAAGGAGCAGGATGGGGGGGTCGTTGAGCAGTGCCCGGGCAATGGCCACGGCTTGTCGCTGACCGCCGGAGAGGGATTCGCCGCGTTCTCCGATCGGCATTTCGAACCCCTGGGGGTGGGTGTCGGCAAACTCCTTGACGCCAGAGAGTTCGGCCGCAGCCAGAATGGCGCTGTCGTCGGCAAAGGGGGCGCCCATGGAGATGTTGTGCTTGAGGGTGCCGTAGAACAGGGTCACGTCCTGGGGAACGAAGCCGATGGCTCGGCGCAACTCCGCGGGGTCGATCTGGCGCGCGTCGATACCATCGATGAACACAGCCCCCTCGGTGGGCTGGTAGAGGCCGAGCACGAGCTTTTCGATGGTGGTCTTGCCCGAGCCGATGCGTCCGATGATGGCGACTTTCTCGCCCGCCTTGAGGCTGAAGCTGACCTTTTTGAGCACGGCCTGATCGCGGCCGGGATAGCAGAAGCTGACGTCCTTGAATTCGATGTTGCCGCTGAAGCTGGGGCGATGTACGAAGCTTGCTCCATCCGGACGCTCTACCGGCAGTTCCATGTGGGAATTGACCGAAGCCAGGGATGTGCGGGCGTTCTGGTACTGCATCATCAGGCCCGCCACCTGCCCGAGGGGGGCCATGGCCCTGCCCGACAGCATTGATGCCGCAATGATGCCGCCCATCGACATGTTGCCTTCGGACAACTCATAGACGCCGACAATGATCACGGCAATGTTGACGAACTGCTGCATGAACTGGGCGAAATTCACGGTGCCCGATGACAGCAGTTTCAGCCTGCCGCCGATCTGCGCCAGGAAAAGGGTGGCGCGTTCCCAGTGGCGTTGAACGAGGCCCTCGGCGCTGAGGGTCTTGACTGTTTCGAGTCCCACCAGGCTTTCCACCAGCGTGGCATTGCGCTGGGCGCTGGCGCGATAGGTGGTTTCGGTGAGTTCGTGCATCTTTTCCTGGGACACCAGGGTGACGAACAGTACTGCAAGCATGCCCACCAGGGGCGGCAACAGCAGCCACGGCGAGATCCACACCATCACTAGCAAGAAGAGCACGACAAAGGGCAGATCGATGAGCGTGGTGACGGTGGCCGAGGCGATGAAATCCCGGACGCCTTCGAATGCTCGGAGGTTGGCGGCGAAGGAGCCTACGGAGGCTGGGCGGGCGTCCATGCGCAGGCCCAGCACCCGTTCCATGATGCGCGCCGAGAGCTGTACGTCGATCCGCTTGCCGGCGGTGTCCACGATGTAAGCCCGGAGGGTGCGCAGGACGAAATCGAATATCAGCACCAGGATGGCGCCGATGGCGAGTACCCACAAGGTTTCGACTGCGTGATTCGGCACCACCCGGTCATAGACCGTCATCGAGAACATGGGGATGGCCAGCGCAAACAGGTTGATGACCATGGCGGCCAGGAGGGTGTCCCGGTAGAGGCGCCAGTTCTCCATGACTGTGCCCCAGAACCAGTGGCTGGCGCGCACCGCGTTGACCTTGGGTGAGCGGGCTTCAAAGCGGAAGCGCGGCCGCACGAAGCACACCAGCCCTGAGTAAAGCGAGGCCAGCTCTTCGGCCGACAAGTCGTCGGCGGATTCCCCGGCTTCAGGGAAGCGCACCCGCATGCCACCGTCGGGCAGGCGTTCGAGCAGGATGCAGGCGCGGCGGTCATGCAGGAGCAGAATGGCCGGCAGCAGGCTGGGGCTGATGTCGGCGAGGGGTTTGCGGACGATCCGGGCGGTCAGCCCGGCGCGGGCAGCAGCCCGCGGCAGCAGTGAAGGTGTCAGGCGATTATCCACCAGGGGCAGCCCGGCGGCGAGCGCTTCCGCCGTGAAGGGCGTGCCGTGAAGGCGGGTCAATACGACCAGGGCGTCGAGCAAGGGATCTTCATGGGTCGAGGCTTCGCCCGGTTGCCACCCGTTGTCCGGGTTTCCCGCGTTGGGAGTGCGTGGCTGCGTGGCGGGGGATGCGGCTTCGGTCATCGGCACAATCACTTCGTGGTCGTTTCACGGCCCGGCAGCTTGAGAATCTGACGGGGATGATGCTAAAAGCAAGGCTGTTGGCATCCGGATTGTAGGGATATCGGGTGTCGCAGGGGGAACTTGAGCCTCCAGGCGGTCGCTGCCGACGGGGTGAACTCGGCGCCCATGGCGTCGGCATTCGTGACGAAACGGCGGTGAGCGGTTTGCGCAGGTATCGGCGGTGGCACTGCACGAGGCGCGCGGAAAGCGTCACCGGCTTGTGTCGGGCCGTGGGTTTGAGCGACTCGCGGGTTTTCAGATCACGTCGTCCGGGCCGAGCAGATTGAGCCCTTGTCGCAGCCGTGCGCGGGCGCCCTTGCGGGCGAGCAGCTTGCGCTGGGCGTCAGGCGGAAGGTCGGTGAGGCGTAGCAGGCCCCGGTCGATGAGGACATCCACGACATCCTCGATCACCCGGATCAGATCGGCGTCCAGGCGCGCAAACTCGGCAGGACCGGAGAACGGTGCGAGATCGGCATGGCCGAAGGGTAGCTCTTCCTGGTGGTCGGGGCCGGGAGCGGTGAAAACAGCAGTGACAACGCCTTCAGCGTTGCGTTGTACGTAGGGCATGGGCAGCGCTCGCGCGGGGATGGAAAAAAGGCGCCCCGCGGGACGCCTTTCCAATCATGCCGCCGGGCTCTGCAGATCCTTTGGCAGGGGAAAGGTCACCCGTTCGGGAACACCATCCAGAGCCTTTACGGATGCCGCCCCCATTTCCTTGAGGCGTCCGATCACCTCGTCAACCAGAACTTCCGGCGCGGAGGCGCCGGCGGTGACCCCGATGCGCTTCTTGCCGACGATCCAGGCCGGGTCGATGGCGTCGGCATTGTCGATGAGGTAGGCCGGCACGCGAAGCAGCTCGGCGACTTCACGCAGACGGTTGGAGTTGGAGCTGTTGACGGAGCCCACCACGAGGACCACCTCCGACAGCGGGGCCATGAACTTCACTGCGTCCTGCCGGTTCTGGGTGGCATAGCAGATGTCGTCCTTCTTGGGGCCGATGATGCTGGGGAAACGCTCTCGAAGGGCCGTGACAATGGCGGCGGCGTCGTCCACCGAGAGGGTGGTTTGGGTGACGTAGGCCAACATGTCGGGGTTGCTCACCCGTAGATCGGCCACGTCCGCGACGCTTTCGACCAGATAGATGCCGTCCTTGACCTGGCCCATGGTTCCTTCAACTTCCGGGTGGCCCTTATGGCCGATCATGATCAGCTCGCGCCCCTGCTCACGCATGCGTGCCACCTCAAGGTGAACCTTGGTGACCAGCGGACAGGTGGCGTCGAAGACCCGCAGACCGCGGGCCTCCGCTTCGGTGCGTACCGACTGGGGTACGCCGTGGGCGCTGAAGATGACGGTGTTGCCGGCCGGGACGTCGTCGAGGGACTCAATGAAGATGGCGCCCTTGGCGCGCAGTCCGTCCACGACGAAGCGGTTATGGACGACTTCATGGCGAACGTAGATCGGTGCGCCGAACTGGACGAGCGCACGCTCCACGATCTCGATGGCACGTTCCACGCCGGCACAGAAGCCGCGAGGGTTGGCGAGCAGGACTTCCATGCGGTGCTCCAGGGCTCAGTTGACGCCGATCACTTCGACTTCGAAGCGAATGGATTTGCCGGCCAGGGGGTGGTTGAAATCGATCACCGCGTGAGTGTCGAGCACTTCGCGGATCAGGCCGGGGTAACGGGTGCCGTCGGGCGCTGTGAATTCCATGATGACCATGGGCTCAACCTCCGTGCCGTCGGGGAAGTCTTCAAGGCGGACCTTCTCGACCAGATCTTCGCGGTGAACGCCAAAGGCGTTTTCAGGCTCGAGCAGGAAGGTGTGGCGCTCGCCGACAGTGATGCCGGCCAGGCAGCGTTCCAGGGTTGGGGCAATATCACCCTGGCCCAGTTGCATGGTGGCGGGTTGCGATTCAAAGGTGCTGATCAGCGGCTGACCATTGTCCAGGGAAATGCGGTAATGGAGGGTCAGCAGGCTGTCGGGCTGGACGATCTGGGTCATGAAAGTTTCTCTTGGGCGGTGGCGTGGCGGCTTTCGCGCACTTGGGCGATGAACATCAGGACGACGCCCACGGAAATGGCGGAGTCGGCAAGATTGAACGCGGGCCAGCCGTAGCTGCCGATGTGGAAGTAGAGGAAGTCGACCACTGCGCCGAAGACGAAGCGGTCGATGACGTTGCCGATGGCCCCACCGATGATCAGGGAGAAGGCCAGTGGTTGCAGAAGTTCATGCTGATGGCGGGCCAGCAGGCGCAGCAGCCAGCCGCAGATGGCGGCGGCCAGTGCCACGAAGAACCACCGTTGCCAGCCGCCCTGGTCGGCGAGAAAGCTGAAAGCCGCCCCGGAATTGAAGGCCAGCACGAGATCAAAGTAGTCTGTGACTTGGATGACCTCGCCGTTGCGCAGGGCACCGCGCACGAGGTGCTTGGTCCATTGGTCCATCAGTACAACAATGGCTGACAGGCCTATCCAGTTGCCGAGGCGTAATTTCAAGGGCTGGGCTCCTGTAGGAAGGGGTCTCAGGCAACCGAGCGGGCTTCGCCGGCGCCGTAGAGATTGGATGTGCAGCGGCCGCAAAGTTCCGGATGAGCGGCGTCATGGCCGACATCGTCACGGTAGTGCCAGCACCGTTCGCACTTTTTGTGGGCGGACGGGCTGACCAGGATCGCTTCATCGGCCTCGGAGGGCACTTTGGTGAGAGTGCTCTTCGAACAGATCAGCACGAAGCGCAGGTCGTCTGCCAAGCTGGCGAGGAGTGCGTACTTGCCCTCGGCGGCACGAATCTCGACCTCGGCCTGAAGGGATGAACCGACCTGACCTGCTGCCCGCACGGCCTCGATTTCCTTTTGCACATCGGCGCGGACGGCCCGGATCGCTGTCCAGCGCTCGAGCAGGGTGTCTTCGCCGTCCTGGGGGGGGAGGGTGTGGAAGGTGTGGAGCATCACGCTGTCCTCCGCATCCTTGACGAGGAGCTGCCAGATCTCTTCGGCGGTGAAGGACAGGATGGGCGCCATCAGGCGTACCACGGTCTGGAGGATGTGCCACAGGGCGCTCTGGGCCGAGCGGCGTGCCACGGACTTGGCCTGGGTGGTGTAGAGGCGGTCCTTGAGTACGTCGAGGTACACCGCGCCCAGGTCATCGGAGGCGAAGTTCTGCAGGGCCTGGACAACGCGGTGGAACTCGAAGGCGGCGTAGTCGGCTTCGGCCTGGGTCTGCAGTTTGCGGGTCAGGGCCAGGGCGTAGCGGTCGATCTCCAGCCATTCGGACACGGGCAGCATGTCGGTGGTGGCGTCGAAGTCGGCGGTGTTGGCCAGCAGGAAGCGCAGGGTGTTGCGCAGGCGGCGATACACTTCAACGACGCGGTCGAGAATCTCCTTGGACATGGCGAGCTCGCCCGAGTAATCGGTGGAGGCAACCCAAAGGCGAAGGATGTCGGCTCCCATCTTCTCGGTCACTTCCTGGGGCAGGATGGTGTTGCCCAGGGACTTGCTCATCTTGCGGCCTTGTTGGTCCACCGTGAAGCCGTGGGTCAGTAGGGCTTTGTAGGGCGGATGACCGTCGATGGCGCAGCCGGTGAGGAGCGAGGAGTGGAACCAGCCGCGGTGCTGGTCGGAGCCTTCCAGGTAGAGGTCGGCGCGGGGGCCGCTGGGGTGGCCGTCATTGTGGGAGCCACGCAGCACGTGCCAGTGGGTGGTGCCGGAGTCGAACCACACGTCGAGGGTATCGTTGATCTTGTCGTACTGGGCGGCTTCGGCGCCCAGGAGTTCTGTCGGGTCGAGCTTGAACCAGGCGGCGATGCCTTCCCGTTCGATGCGCTGGGCGACGTCTTCCATCAGTTCGACCGTGCGCGGATGCAGTTCGCCGGTTTCCTTGTGCAGGAAGAAGGGGATGGGCACACCCCAGTTGCGCTGGCGCGAGATGCACCAGTCGGGCCGGTTGGCGATCATGGCATGCAGGCGGGCCTGACCCCAGGACGGGAAGAATTCGGTGGCTTCGACACCTTTGATGGCCAGTTCGCGCAGGCTGGGGCCGCCATTGGGCGTGATGTCCATGCCGACGAACCATTGGGCGGTGGCGCGGTAGATCAGCGGCGTTTTGTGGCGCCAGCAGTGCATGTAGCTGTGGCTGAGCTTTTCATGGGAGAACAGCGCGCCGACCTCCTGGAGCTTGTCGACGATGACCGGGTTGGCCTTCCAGATGTGCAGGCCGCCGAAAAAAGGCAGCGATTCGGAATAGACACCGTTGCTTTGTACCGGGCTGAGGATGTCGTCGTTGGTGAAGCCGTTGGCTTTGCAGGAATTGAAGTCTTCCAGACCATAGGCCGGTGCCGAGTGGACGATGCCGGTACCGGCGTCGAGGCCCACGTAGTCAGCCACGAAGATGGGCGAGAGGCGGTCATAGAACGGGTGGCGGAAGGCAATACGGTCGAGCTTGGCACCGTTGGTGCGGGCGACGGTCGTGCCTTCGAGGCCGAAACGCTTGAGGCTGGCGTCGGCGAGTTCGGTCATCAGCACGAGCAGGCCGCGCGGGGTGTCGACCAGCGCGTAGTCGTGTTCGGGATGGACGTTGAGCGCCTGGTTGGCGGGGATGGTCCAGGGGGTGGTGGTCCAGATCACCGCGTAGGCGTCCTTGCCCGCGGGCAGGGCGGCGAGGCCGAAGGCGGCGGCGAGCTTCTCGGGTTCGGCGCAGACAAATCCCACGTCGATGGCCGGGCTAGTCTTGTCCTGGTATTCCACTTCTGCTTCGGCCAGTGCAGATCCGCAGTCGAAGCACCAGTTGACCGGTTTCAAACCCTTGAACACCCAGCCGCGCTTGACCATCTCGGCGAGTGCACGAACTTCGCCGGCTTCGTTGGCGAAGTTCATGGTCAGGTAGGGATTGTCCCAGTCTCCGAGTACACCGAGGCGGATGAACTCCTTCTTCTGCACCGCTACTTGTTCGGTGGCGTAGGCCCGGCACAGTTCGCGCACTTTGTCTGCGGGCAGGCCCTTGCCGTGAGTGACTTCGATCTTGTGTTCGATGGGCAGCCCGTGGCAGTCCCAGCCCGGCACGTAGGGTGCGTCGAAGCCGGCCAAGGTCTTGGAGCGGACGATGATGTCCTTGAGGATCTTGTTCAGGGCATGGCCGAGGTGCAGGTTGCCGTTGGCGTAGGGCGG
>JAEUNV010000629.1 GCA_016790385.1 Zoogloea sp. | reverse complement strand
AACCGGCAATACCCAGCTGTTCGCCGGGGCGAAAGCAGCACATTTTACCGCATCCTTCTCGGTCATCAGCAGGACATCGCCCCCTCCGATGCGCACATCGGCCGCCGAGTAGGCGTGGTGATCGGGCAACGGCCGCCGTTCTTCAAGGGCGACGCCCATGGCCTCAAGCTGGGCGAAAAACCGCTCCGGCCTGCCGATCCCGGCCATCGCAATCACACGGCGCCCCTTGAAGCCGGCAGGACCGCACCGTTCGGAGCGATCGCCCACCCGCTCGAAGACATCGCCAGCCAGTGTAAATTCAAACACTGGAACATCGGCCAGCGCCGCCCTCAACCGACGGGACAGGCAGCCATGGGCAAGGGCCACGCTGCTCTGGGCAATCCGCGTCACGCTCTCCCGCAGGGGGCCGGCAGGCAGGCGCAGGCGGTTGCCGAGGGTCGCCTCGTCCACCACCACGACTTCCACATCCCGGCCCAGGCGATAGTGTTGCAGACCGTCATCCGCGATGAGCACATCCACGCGGGGATGTGATTGCAGCAGCGCCCGCGCTGCTGCGGGCCGATCACGACCAACGAAGACCGGACATCCGGACAGTGCAGCCATCAGCGCCGGCTCGTCGCCGAAGTGCCCGGGATCGGCGCCCGGCACCACCTCGGCCACACCTTCCACGCGCCCACCATAGCCTCGGCTGACGATTCCGGGAACACGTCCACGCGATCTCAGCTCGGCGGCCAGCCACAGGGCCACCGGCGTCTTGCCGCTGCCGCCGACAGCGATATTGCCCACCACCACCACCGGAACTGGCAGGCGTTCAATGCGCAGCAGGCCGAATCGGTAAAGCTGACGCCGAGCGTCCGCCACCAAGGAAAAAACGAGGGAAAGAGGAAGCAGGGCCATCGCGGCCACGCCACGGTGCCGCCAGAAGCCCGGGGCGCTGCGTGGCATGGCAACCGCGTCAGCGCTGGGCCGCTTGGGTGGCGAAGGAGATATGCACCAAGCCCGCCTGCTGGGCGGCCTGCATCACGTCGATGACGCGCTGATGGGCGGCCTTGGCATCCGCATTGATGATCACCACGGGATCCTTCGCGCCGGGCGGCACCACGGCCTGCAAGGCCGTAACGATTGCCTGAAGGCCGGCCCCATTGACCGGGCGTTTGTTGATGACCACATCACCGGCAGCGGTGACGGCCACATTGACCTCCACCGTCTTTTCACTACTGGCCTGGGCATCGGCGGTGGGCAGATTGATCTCCAGCCCGGCAAAACGCGAATACGTGGTGGTGAGCATCAGGAAGATGATGATCACCAGCAGCACATCGATCAGCGGGATCAGGTTGATCTCCGGCTCCTCGCGGGAGCGACCACGGCCAAAGTTCATGTCCCGCCCTCAGCGACGCTCGCCGTGGATCATCTCGACCAGACGGATGGCCTGCTGTTCCATCTCGATGACGAGGCTGTCCACCGTTGCACGGAAGTGGCGCCAGAAGATCATGCTCGGGATGGCGATGACCAGACCGAACCCGGTGTTGTATAGGGCAATGGAAATGCCCTGGGCCAGTTGCTGGGGATTGGACCCACCCGGTGCCTGGGAACCGAAGATCTCGATCATGCCCACGATGGTGCCGAACAGCCCCATCAGCGGGCTGATGGAAGCGATGGTGCCCAGGGTGGTCAGGAAGCGCTCCAGGTCGTGGGTTACGGCACGGCCGGTTTCCTCGATGGACTCCTTCATGACCTCCCGGGAGCTGCGCACGTTGCGCAGGCCCGCAGCAAAGACACGCCCGAGGGGAGAGCTGAGGGCAACCCGGTTGATCATCTCGGGCGTGGCGCCGCCCTGGCGCAGTTCCACAACCACCTTTTCGAGGAGCCCGTCGGGCAGGATCTTGCTACGGCGCAGGGTGATGAGCCGCTCGATGATCAGAGCCACGGCCACGACGGAAGCAAACAACAAGGGCCAGATGGGCCAGCCTGCGGCCTGGATGATGGCGAACACTCAAGCACTCCTGCAAATCCAATCAAGCATGCGAATGTAACCCGGCGAACATCCCCTAGGCAACAAGCTTTCCCCACGAGACAATCCACAGAATCTGTGGATAACTTTGTGGATTGACGTCCGGTGATGCCTCTAAACCCGCAGCCCATAAGGCTTTTTAGTCGTCGGATCAAAAAATGAGCAACAACAACTCTCTTTAAAAATCAATAACTTATGTATTTTCCGGCAAGTCAAGCCCGGGCTTGGGATTTTTTTTGACAGTTCTGGCGTGAATGTGGATTCCGTTAGAATTCGGCCCCATGAATCCACCCCTGACAAATCCGGGGAAAGACGCAACCCACGTCGTTTCCGTGTCCTGGTTGAACCGCGCGGCGCGGGAAGCGCTTGAGGGCAGCTTCCCCCTGATGTGGATCGCCGGCGAGGTCTCCACCCTCACCCGCGCTGCTTCCGGGCATCTCTATTTCACCCTCAAGGACGACCAGGCCCAGGTTCGCTGCACCATGTGGCGCAACCGCGCCCAGTCCATGCCCCTCCGCCTCGAACACGGCATGCGGGTCGAGGTACGTGCCCTCGTGACCCTCTTCGAGCCCCGAGGTGAGTTCCAGCTCAGCGTCGAAAGTATTCGCCATGCCGGGGTCGGCAACCTCTACGAAGCCTTCCTGCGCTTGAAAGCCCGACTGGAAGCGGAAGGGCTGTTCGATGCGGCCTGCAAGCGCCCGATCCCCCGCTTTCCACGTGGAATCGCGGTGGTCACCTCGCCCCAGGCCGCCGCCTGGCGTGACGTGACCGCCGCCCTCGCCCGGCGGGCGCCCCAGATTCCCCTGACCCTCTACCCCACCCCGGTGCAGGGCGACGCGGCCGCCGCCCGGATCGCCGCCGCGATCCTGCGCGCCGGCTCGATGGCGGCACGGGAAGGCAACGAGTTGCTCCTGCTGGTGCGCGG
>JAEUNV010000531.1 GCA_016790385.1 Zoogloea sp. | reverse complement strand
ACCCCGCCAAGGAGACCCGCAATGGACACTTACGTGGATGGCTTCCTGATCCCCCTCGCCACCGACCGCATCGACGAATACAAAGCCATCGCCAGCCTCGCCGGCCAGGTCTGGAAGGACCACGGCGCCCTGGCCTACTATGAATGCATCGGCGACGACCTGGGCGCACAAGGCATGGTGAGTTTTCACCAGGCCGCCGCCACCGCCCCCGGTGAGACCGTGGTGTTCTCCTGGATCGTCTATCCCTCCCGGGAAGCCCGCGACCGTATCAACGCCGCGGTGATGGCCGACCCGCGCATGGCGCCAATGATGACCCCGGACGCGGCCATGCCCGTCGACTGCAAGCGCATGGCCTACGGGGGCTTCCGCGTTCTGGTGGAATGCTGAGCCCGCGCCGGCGGGGTTGCCGGGAGGCCGCATGACACTGCCCGCCGACCCCGCCCGCAGCCTGGCCGCCCTGTGGCACCTGGAGGCTGCCCGGGTCATCGGGCGGGTCACGCGTATCGTGCGGGACGTGGGCCTGGCCGAGGACATCGCCCAGGACGTGCTCCTTGCCGCCCTGGAACGCTGGCCACGGGACGGCATGCCGGCCAACCCCGCCGCCTGGCTGATGACCGCCGCCAGCCATCGCGCCCTCGATCACCTGCGCCACGCCGCCATGGCCGCCGGCAAGGAGGGGGCCATCGGCCACGACATGGACTTTCACCACCAGAATGCCGCCGAGGAAGCCGCCGAACGGGTGGACGCGGCCCTCGACGACCCGGTGGGTGACGACGTGCTGCGCCTCATCTTCACCGCCTGCCACCCGGTGCTGCCCCCCGAGGCCCGCTGCGCCCTGACCCTCAAGGTGATGGGGGGCCTGTCCACCGCCGAGATTGCCCGGGCCTACCTCAAGCCCGAGGCCACCATCGCCCAGCGCATCGTGCGGGCCAAGCGCAGCCTGGCGGCAGCCCGGGTGCCCTGCGAAGTACCCCGCGGCGCCGAACTCGTGGCACGCCTGGACTCGGTGCTGGAGGTGATCTACCTGATCTTCAACGAAGGCTATGCCGCGACCTCCGGCGAGGACTGGATGCGCCCGGCCCTGGCCGAGGAGGCCCAGCGCCTGGGCCGGGTGCTGGCCAGCCTGTTGCCGGACCAGGGGGAGGTGCTGGGCCTCCTGGCCCTGATGGAGATCCAGGCCTCACGCTTTGCCGCCCGCCTGTCGGCCGACGGCGAGCCCGTCCTGCTGATGGACCAGGACCGCAGCCGCTGGGACCGCCTGCTGATCCGCCGCGGCCTTGACGCCCTGGCGAGGGCTGAAGCCCTGCCCGGCCCCCTCGGCCCCTATGCGGTGCAGGCCGCCATTGCCGCCTGCCACGCCCGCGCCGCCCGGGCGGCTGACACCGACTGGTCGGGCATTGCCGCCCTGTATGACATCCTGGCCCACATCGCGCCCTCGCCGGTGGTCCGGCTCAACCAGGCGGTCGCCGTCGGCATGGCCTTTGGCGCCGCTGCCGGGCTCGAGATCGCCGACCGTGTGCTTGCCGACGGCAGCCTCGAGGGCTATCCCCTGCTGCCCGCCGTGCGCGGCGATCTGCTGGCCCGCCTCGACCGCCCCGAGGAAGCCCATGCCGAGTTCCTGCGCGCCGCCGATCTCACCCGCAACGCCCGGGAAAGGGCCTTGCTGCTGGCCCGTGCCGACGCCTGCATGCCCCCACCCCCCGAAGCGCGTTGACGGAACCCCCTCGCCTTCGGAATACTGCCGGGCGCGGCACCTTTGCTGTCATCCGTTTTTCATAAGGCTGCGGCCCGCAGACCCCTATAGGTCAAGGGCGCACGGCTCCACACCAAGGAATTCCCATGAAGTCTTCGCCCTCCCTGCTTCGTCTTGCCCTGATCGCCGGTCTGCTCGCCCAGGCCCCTGCCTTTGCCGCAGAGCCGGCCAAGGCCTCGCCCTTGGGCAAGCCGGTGGCAACCGTCAATGGCGTCGTGATCCCCCAGGCTGCGTATGATCTGCTCGCCGCCCGCGTCAAGGCCCAGGGAGCCCAGGACAGCCCGCAGCTTGCCGCCGACCTGCGTGGCCGCCTGATCCAGGCCGAGCTGCTCAACCAGGCCGCCAAGAAGAAGAACCTGGACCGCAAGCCCGAGGTTTCCCTGCAACTGGACATGGCCCGCCAGCAGATCATGGCCAGCACCTACGTGGCCGAGTACGTCCAGAGCCACCCGATCAGCGACGCCGCCGCCAAGGCCGAATACGACCGCATCGTGGCCCAGGCCGGTGGCAAGGAATACAAGTCCCGCCACATCCTGGTGAAGGACGAAAAGGAAGCCCTCGACATCATCGAACGCCTGAAGATGGGCGAGAAGATGGAGAAGCTGGCCACCCTGTCCCTCGACCCGGGCTCCAAGGACAAGGGCGGCGAGCTGGGTTGGGCGGTGCCGGGCGGCTTCGTCGAGCCCTTCGGCAAGGCCCTCGCCACCCTCACCCCGGGCACCTACACCCAGACCCCGGTGCAGACCCAGTTCGGCTATCACATCATCCAGCTCGACGAAGTCCGCGACCTGAAGGCCCCGAGCTTCGAAGAGACCAAGCCCCAGATCATCCAGCGTCTACA
>JAEUNV010000522.1 GCA_016790385.1 Zoogloea sp. | reverse complement strand
GGTGAACTGCTTGCTCAGATAACCATAGCGTTCATTCAGAAACGCAAAGCGCTCGCCAGGACAGATTCTGCGTTCCGGCCAATGATGGAAGGGGTGGGTGCCTCCGCCGCAAATGGCGATATTGTTGCGTTGGCAATGGGTCACCAGTACCTCGCGCAGACCGTCGAGATCAAGGGCAATGGCGGTCACGTCCTGCCGAGGCCTGGAGTTCACTTCGATCATGCTCTCCGTGATCTCGAGTTTGATCTCGCCAAACCGGTCGTCGTAGCGCAGTCCCGCCAGCAGATCCGTGGCGGCGCGCGTCAGATCGTAGTCGCGCGGGGTAACCAGTTGCAGTTCCAGCTCGACACCAATGGTCAACGGGCGGCTGGAAGTGAAGCTCAGGGGGGAACCATCGTTCATCGCGGTCGTCCTGGAGGAAGGGGCTCCGTTTCACCGGCCTTTTGCAGTGCGTACTTGCACAGCTGGGGCCCGGCAAACTCCATCAATGCAGCGGCGAGCAATGGCAATAGCAAGGCCTGACCACTGACTTCCGGGTAGATGGACGTGAGCTCGGCGGCCATGAAGATTGCCGTCGCCGAGAGCGGCTGGATTCCGATACCCACCAGACGGCGCTTGCCGATGGGTAGATCGTGGCGCCCGGTGGCGATCACACCGGCGAACTTGGCCACGCCTCGGACGATGATCAAACCCAGCGCCTGGATGCCCATGACCCAGCCCAGATCGTCCAGCGGCAACATCGCCCCAGTCACCACGAAAAGCACAATGGCCAGAATCCAGTGGCCCTGTGGCAGCCCGGTATAGGCAAGAACCTTGTCCCGATCGGCAAGGTTGAGGGCGGCCCCCATCATGAAGAGACAGAGGAAGACAGGCACGGCAAACATTCTGGCCACCCCGATGGCGAGCAGCGCAACCGCCACCAGGATGAAGACCTGGGCCACAGACCCCTTTGTCTGACGCGCCGCCAAAGTGAGGGCAAGCCGCGCGCACAACAGGCCGATTCCGATGCCGCCACATACGACCCATAGGGGATGGGTAAGGGCATTGAACCAGTCTCCGGATTGTTCGGCGTGCACCACACCCAGCACGATGGCGAAAACCACGAATGACAAGGCACAGTTGATGGCGGTAAGGAGCAGCGTGCGCTGGGTGACCTGCCCCTGGGCGCGGTTCTCCTCGGCCGTAAGCAGCACCACGGCCGGCGCCGACGCCATCGTGATGGCCGCGGTAGCCGCACTCCAGCCAGGGCTGAGGTCTACCGCAACATAGGCAAAGACGAAGATACCGACAAAGGCCAGACCGGACTCCGCCGCCGCGCTTCCCAGAAGGGATCGATTGGCCTTGAGCCAACCCAGATCAAGATGACGCCCGGTTTCCAGCAACAAGAGCCCCAGCGCCGCATCGGCCACCGGCTTCGCCATGGACAAGGTTTCACGATCAAGCCAGCCGAATGCGCCGGGGCCTGCAAGCGCGCCAGCAAGGACATAGCCGACGATCCGCGAGAGTCCCGCCGCGCGGAACAGCGCTTCGCCCACCAGCAATCCGGCGACCAGCAGCAGGGCAAACAGCGCCAGCGGGTCGAGCTGTTCGGGAAAAGGCGGCAGGAAGAAAAGACGATCCTGCAAGGCCTCCCAAGTATGGCGGACGATACTCATCTGGTCAGAGCCCCTCGCGAAGGCCCCTTGCGGCGGGCCACGTAGCGTCGCGCCTCGCCGAAACCACGCACCGCGGTCTGGGTGCAGACCGGCCCGACTAGCTGCATCAACACGATCGCCCCCATCAACGTGCCCGCCAGAGCGGGCCCCGCGCCGCCATCAAGCGGCCCGGCATCGCCAAGCAGGACGAGCGCAACGCTCGACATGGGGAGCAATCCCACGGCCGTGAACAGAGCGTCCCGTGTCGCCATGCCCAAGCGTCGCCCCATGAGATAAAGGGCGGCCCAGCAGGCTCCGAAACGGGTCAAGGCAAAGGCCAGTGCAGCCGGCCAGTACTCGACCAGCAGCCCCACCTCCAATGCCGCACCCGCGAGCACGAAGGTCACCACGAGGAAGACGCGCGCATCGGAAGCGATGCGAATCGCCACCACCTGATTGTCCCGGTCCGCAATCCGGGTTCCGATCCCGAAAGCCAGCAGAGTCAGCAAGGGCGAAACGTCCAGACTGAGCGGCAGACCGGTACCGATGATGATCAAGCCCAGCAGCATCAGATGCTGATGCTCCGCATGGGGGCCCAGCCAACGCGCACCTCGGCAGGCCGCAAAGGACAACCCGGCACCCAGCACCAGCGACAGAACGACGTGTATGAACGCATCGCTGTAGCCGGGCCCGACTTCGTTTGTGCCGCTGGCAACCAGCATGGGCAATACGATGCTGACCGCGGTGAATGCAAAACACCCGTTCAACGCCACCAGTCCAAAAAGGCGATTTGTCAGCGGGCCTTCTGCGCCGAGATCGCTGCTTGTGGCAATCGTGATGGCTGGCGAGGTCGATGCCGCGATCGCCGCGGCAAAGAGCGCTTCCGATACATCGAATCCGAGCAGCACCATCACGCCCGTCACCAGGACGAGAACGGCTGCCGTCTCGGCCAGGCTCAACAGAATCAAGCCACGATCCAGCCCCTGCCGCGTCATCGGAAAGCGATCCCCCAGTTCAAACAGGATCAAGCCGATGGCGGGATAGATGAAGGACTGCGCCGAGCCAAGAATGTAAGGGTCGACCCACTGCAAACCACTGTTTCCCATCAGAAGCCCGAACAGCACGTACCCCGTGGTTCGCGGCAGATTGGCCCCTCTCCGACTGAGCTCTCCGCTTGCCATCCCGCCCAGCAGCAACAGTCCGAAGAGCAATAAAGGAGAGGTTTCCAGATCAAGAATATGTGGAGGCATGGGAAGACTTGGGTCAGGCCCGTCAGCTCAGCTGTGACGGGCCTTCAAGAGGCTCATGACACCCATTCCACCTCCTTCTCGGGATGCGGGATGAGCACCGGGGTCGATACGCAATTAAGAGGCTGGTTGAAGACCGGGCTTCCAGAAAACTATTGATACAAATATAATTGATACAAATGAAATTAGCAAACACCAAACCTCCGCATCTCGCCTCGCCCCCTTCAGGCGACCCCATCACATTGCTGGTCCTGAAGCAGTTCCGCCTGATCTATGGCTCGGTGCGGCAACACTATCGGGACGTCGAACATCGCTGCGGTGTGAGCGGCTCTCAGCTCTGGGTGCTCCACGAGCTGGCCCGCACTCCGGGGGTGGGCGTATCCGAACTGGCCAGGCGCCTGTCGATTCATCAATCCACCGGCAGCCAGCTGGTCGACAAGCTTGAATCCCGGGGCCTGGTGAGCAAGACGCGGAAGGCCGAAGACCAGCGGCGGGTCGGCCTTCAATTGACGGACAAGGCCGCGGCCATCCTGGGATCGGCCCCCGGCCCCGTCGAGGGTTTGCTTCCACAGGCTTTGCAAGGGCTGACAGATGAAGCGCTCGAACAACTTCAGGCAAGCCTTGCCCAGGTGATCGCACAGCTCACGTGCCGCGACGAGCCAAGCGCCGACACGCCGTTGGCCGATCTTTGAACACCCGGTATTGGCGCCAAACGCGACATTCGTGGCAAGACAAACGCCGCAGCCCTGCCGTGCTCCGGACCGACGACACACGCGCCCCGGCCCGAGGATGCGTTGGATGCTCCTGGCAGCCTATGCAATATTCGTCGCAGGGAGCATCGGATCGGGATAGCGGAGCGTGATCGCCCGGCAAAGCCTTCTGGCGACGGGCGCGAAATCGACGTGTGCCGCTCAATCCACATGCTTCTTCAGCCCCCAACCGTTCGCTGGAGGCTTGTTGTAACGAAGGGGAGGTCGACCGGTGTGGACCGGCGTCGTGGCATGCCATCGCCGCCCTCCGGTCGGGCGGCTTCGGCGGAAGCGGTATCAACTCAGCACGGCAAATGCTTCCGAATCAAGCTGATCGCGGCGGCGGGCGGTATGTTCCACCCGTTCAACCACTTCGTAACGCTCCGTGGCCTGCGCCTCACTGAGGTAAGTTCGGGTCAGGAAGACTCGGCGCAGCGCGGGCGCCCCCCCTTCAGCCTTCTCGCGTACAAAGAAGCGATATACGGTTTCCGTGCTCAAGATGGACTCCATGGGTTGTGCTGAAACTCGATGACACAGAAAGTGTTCCGCCAAGAAACGTATCGTGCACCAACCCTGGTCGCCCAT
>JAEUNV010000224.1 GCA_016790385.1 Zoogloea sp. | reverse complement strand
ACTTCATGCTTTCTGAAAACTTCATTCGATGCCGGGCAGCAGCGGCACAAAGCGCACTGCACTGAGGCGTGTTTCTCGGATTCCGCGCGCCGAGCGCTCGATCAATACCAGGCTCTGCTCGACAGCGCCCACAGGCAGGATCAGGCGCCCACCGTCGGACAACTGGTCCACCAGCGCCTGGGGAACCTTGGGGGCAGCGGCAGCTACGATGATCGTATCGTAGGGTGCGGCTTCGCGAAGCCCGAGGCTGCCATCCGCATGTTTCAGGCGCACATTGGGCAGGCGCAGATGACGCAGATTGTTGCGCGCCCGATCGAGGAGCGGCCGCAGCCGCTCGACGGAATACACTTCCGTCGCCACATGGGACAGGACCGCGGCCTGATAACCGCAACCCGTCCCCACTTCTAGGGTCTTGCCGAGTTCGCGGCCGGCCCGCAGGATCTCGATCATTCTCGCCACCACAAAGGGTTGGGAGATGGTCTGCTGGAGGCCCAGCGGCAGCGCCGTATCTTCGTAGGCTCGGGAGGCCAGCGCCTCCTCGACGAAGAGGTGACGCGGCACCGCCATCATCGCCGTGAGCACCCGTTCATCCCGCACCCCCTGCTCGCGGAGGCGCTCGATCATCCGCGCACGGGCGCGCTGAGCGGTCTGCAGTGCGGCCCGCAAGACCTCGCTGCTCATTTGCCCAGCCAGTCCCGGACGGTGGCAATCTGGCCCTGGTGGGTCAGATCGATCTGCAAGGGGGTGATGGATGCGTAGCCATTGGCGACGGCATGGAAGTCTGTGCCCTCGCCGGCATCCTGGGCCGCACCTGCCGCGCCAACCCAATACACGGTCTCGTTGCGCGGCGTGATGGACTTGATAGTGGGCTCGGCCTTGTGGCGCTTGCCCAGGCGCGTCACCTGAATACCCTTGATCTGTTCAAATGGCAGATCCGGCACATTCACGTTGAGCAGGGTCGGCACCTTCACTGGATCGCACTGGAAACGTTCAACCAGTTCCCGGGCAACACGCGCCGCACCGGAAAAATCGGAAGCCCCCTTGGCCACCAGCGAGATCGCGACGGCGGGCACACCCAGCAGGAAGCCTTCGGTGGCCGCCGCCACGGTGCCCGAATAGATCGTGTCGTCGCCCATATTGGCGCCGTGATTGATACCCGACACCACCATGTCCGGCAACTCATCGAGCATTCCGGTAACGGCCAGATGCACGCAATCGGTGGGCGTGCCATTGACGTAGTAGAAGCCACTGGCCGCCTTGCGCAGAGACAAGGGGCGGTCCAGGGTGAGGGAGTTGCTGGCGCCGCTGCGATCCCGCTCCGGTGCCACAACAGTCACCTTTCCGAGCTCGGAGAGCGCGGCCGCCAGGGCTTGCAGGCCGGGGGCAAAGTAACCGTCGTCATTGCTCAGCAGAATTCGCATGGGGGACCGGGGCAGGGTTTCTGGCGTTGATGTCGGACTCGCGGGATCGGCTGGCCGGACAGGCTGGGCCCGAACTACGAGCGGCGCTGACCAAACCCCGACTGGGCGTCGAGTTTAGCAGAGTCGGCTTCGCACCCGCTAGGCGCAAGCCACCGGCTACGGGCCTGAAGTCCGGCAT
The DNA here is from genome assembly GCA_016790385.1 of Zoogloea sp. Taxonomy (GTDB): domain Bacteria; phylum Pseudomonadota; class Gammaproteobacteria; order Burkholderiales; family Rhodocyclaceae; genus Zoogloea. The sequence continues at coordinate 2,604 of JAEUNV010000224.1, read as the reverse complement.
CGCAGAGCCCGCCTTTGAAAAAGTTTCTTTCCCGCAGCTGTAATTTTTGCCGCCCGTAACCGTCTACCCGGCAGAACCCTCCTGGTAACTCCATCATGCTGATACGCCACCCCGACGACATCCTGCCCTCCGAGATCACGACGCCCCGCCTCTATCAGGAGCGCCGACGCTTCATGAGTCTGGCCGGAGGCATGGCACTTGCTGGCATTCTGCCCGCCGGCACGGCCCACGCGAGCCCGGCCTCCCTGGGGCCGATTCTGAAAAGCCCGCTAAGCACCAGCGAAGGCCAGACGCCCTTCAAGGCCGTGACCACCTACAACAACTACTACGAACTGGGCACCGACAAGGAAGACCCGGCTCAAAACACCTACCGCCTGAAGACATCGCCCTGGACCGTCCGGGTTGAAGGGCTGGTTAACAAACCCCGAACCTTTGGCATCGAAGAAATCCTCAAGCTCGTGCCGCTGGAGGAACGCATCTATCGAATGCGCTGTGTCGAGGGGTGGTCGATGGTGATCCCCTGGGTCGGGATTCCCCTCGCCACTCTGCTCAAGCTGGCGGACCCCCAAGGTAGCGCCCGCTTCGTGGAGTTCGTCTCCCACTATGACAAGGGCACCATGACGCGAGGCGTGCTGGACTGGCCGTACAACGAAGCCCTGCGCCTGGATGAAGCCCGCCACCCCCTCACCTTGCTGGCCGTCGGCCTTTACGGAGAGCTTCTGCCCATCCAGAATGGGGCGCCCCTGCGTTTGGTCGTACCCTGGAAATATGGCTTCAAGAGCGGCAAATCGATCGTGGCTATCCGCCTCACCGAAAAGCAGCCGGTGACCGCCTGGATGAAGGCCGGGCCATCGGAGTACGGCTTCTACTCCAACGTGAATCCCGAAGTGGATCATCCGCGCTGGAGCCAGGCTACCGAGAGGCGTATCGGCGAGTTTTCCAAGCGCAAGACCCTGATGTTCAACGGCTACGCCGATCAGGTGGCATCCCTGTACAGCGGCATGGATCTGCGCCGCAATTTCTGACCCGATAGAAGTCGACCTCCACCATGACACCCGGCAAGACCAGCCTCGCCGCCATCAAGGCCGCCCTCTTCCTGCTCTGCCTGACGCCCGGCTTTCTGCTGTGGCGGGGGCTGGAAATGGACAGCCTTGGGGCCAATCCCATCGAAACCCTGACCCGGAGTACCGGTGAATGGACCCTGCGCTTTCTGCTCATCACCCTGATGGTGACGCCGCTGCGCAAGTTCACCGGCTGGCACTGGATTCTGCGTCTGCGCCGCATGCTCGGCCTGTTCGCCTTCGCCTACGCCTCTGCTCACCTGACCACTTACGTCTGGCTGGACCAGTTTTTCGACTGGGAGGCCATGGCCCGCGATATCCTCAAGCGCCCCTTCGTCACCATCGGCTTTGTCGCCCTGCTACTCATGGTGCCACTCGCCGCCACCTCCAGCAATTTCGCCATCCGCCAGCTGGGCGGCCGCCGCTGGCAGGCTCTGCATCGGGCGATCTACCCTATCGTGCTGCTCGGCTGTGTGCACTTCTGGTGGCTGGTCAAGAAAGACATCACCTGGCCGCTGATTTACACGGCGATCGCCATCGCGCTGCTCGGCCTCCGCGCCTGGTGGCGGGAGCTGGAACGCCGCAAGCAAGTTGCCGGTGGCTATCTGCCGCAGCAGCCGAAATTCGCAGGCAAGGTCATCAAGATCTTCGCCCGGTGATCACACCGGGCCTCCAACCGGACAGATCGGGATCAGGCCTTCGGCCGGATCGCCGATTTTGGCCGGAAAGCCTTGACCACGGCGTCGTGGGTCTCGATGTAAGGCCCGCCGATCAAATCGATGCAATAGGGCACGGCAGCAAAGATGCCCGGCACCTTCTGAACGCCCTCGGCGTCCTTCAGGCCTTCAAGGGTCTCGGCGATGGCCTTGGGCTGGCCAGGAAGGTTGAGGATGAGTGACGCCCCCCGGATCACGCCCACCTGACGGGAGAGAATCGCCGTGGGCACGAAGGCGAGGCTGATCTGACGCATCTGCTCACCGAAGCCTGGCATGACTTTGTGGGCCACGGCCAGGGTGGCCTCCGGCGTAACATCCCGCGGTGCCGGGCCGGTGCCGCCGGTGGTGAGCACCAGATGGCAGCCCTCCACGTCACAAAGCTCGATCAGGGTGGCCTCGATGGCGGCCTGTTCGTCGGGGATCAAGCGATTCACCATCTGCCACGGAGAACTCAAGGCCTTGCCAAACCAGGCCTCCAGGGCGGGGATGCCCTTGTCTTCGTAGACCCCCGTCGAGGCCCGGTCACTGACGGACACCAGGCCGATTTTCAGCGCCTCGCTCATTCCTCGTCCCCCGATTCAATGTTGTCAGCCTCGTCATCCACCCCACCTTCCTCCAGTTCACGGAGCACCCGGAAGAGCTCCCGGAAGGCACGCGGCGGGCGATTCTGCTCCTTCTCCTTGAGAGCATTGCGACGCAGCACACGAAGTTGCTGCAAGTCGGCGCCCGGATAGGTCTCGGCGATGGTATGGAGCGTCTTTTCATCCTCCAGCAGCCTCAGGCGCAGGTTTTCCAGCCGGTGCATCTTGGCCGTCTCGGTGGCTGAA
>JAEUNV010000504.1 GCA_016790385.1 Zoogloea sp. | reverse complement strand
CCACACCAGCAGCGGCTTGTCGAAGGGCGAGGTCTCGGGCACCGCGTCGCGCCCCAGCACGGCCCGATAGGCCTGCCACAGGAAGCGCGAAGGCAGCGACAGATCCAGCCCCGCGGCGATCCCGCAGCCTCCCTCCTCCACCTCTTCGGCCAAGGCCAGGCGCAGCCACTGGGCAATGCCGTTGCTATGCACCAGCACCGTCTCGGTTTCGAGGGGAGCCAGCGGGTAACGGCGGGTCCAGGTGACGAGCAGGTCGCGCAGGGCTTCGGGGTGATTGCCATGAACCAGCATCAGACCGGCGGGCAGCGGGGTGGGGGTCAAGGGGGACTCCGGGGCGGGGCGATGACGGGGAACGAGCGGAGGATACGGGATACCGGCGCGGAAGTGAGGACGGCGATGGCGGCCCGCGCCCCCCTTTCCTGCTCGGCGCTGCGCCACCCCGATTGGGCTTGCGTCGGCGAGAGGAATGCCGGCGTCCGAGGGAAGGCGCCGGTGCGCGCCCAGACGACGTGGGGAGACTAGGGTTGTCCCGCATTCCCCCACCGGGCGCGCGGGGCTAGGGTGAGAGGTCGCATTCGCTCGGCGCGGCGTCAACCCCGAGCGCCCCCTTGACGGAGACCTCCTTGCTGCCATTCCTGCGCACGGCAATCCTGGCAACACTGGCCCTGCTGGGGTCGTCCGCCTCGGCCATTGAACCGATCCGCATCGGCGTGTCGGGCCCCTTCACCGGCGGCTCGAACCCGATGGGTATTGCCATGCGGGATGGCATCCGCCTCGCCGCGCGGGAGATCAACGCCGCGGGTGGCATTCTCGGGCGACCGGTGGTGCTGGTGGAGCGGGACGACGAGGCCCGCCCCGAGCGCGGCGCCCAGGTGGTGCAGGAGCTCATCAACCAGGAAAAGGTGATCGCCGGACTCGGCATCGTGAACACCGGCGTAGCCCTGGCCAGCCAGCGCTTCTACCAGCAGGCCCACATTCCGATGATCACGTCGGTGGCCACCGGCTCGATCATCACCAAGCAGTTTCTGCCGCCCCAATACCCCGACAACTACATCTTCCGCGCATCGGCGCCGGACACCGTCCAGGCGGCCATGATCGTGGAGGAGGCGGTGGTGCGCCAACGCCTGCGCAAGCTGGCGATCTTTCATGACAGCACCAACTACGGCCAGCTTGGCCGGGAGGACCTGGAGCGCGCCCTGGAGCGCCACGGCATCCGGCCGGTGGCGGTGGAGCGTTTCAACATCCGCGACGTGGACATGACGCCCCAGCTGGCCCGGGCACGGACGGCGGGCGCCGAAGCCATCCTCACCTACGGGCTGGGCCCGGAGCTGGCCCACCTGGCCAACGGCATGGTGCGGATAGGCTGGAAGGTGCCGATGATGGGCAGCTGGGCGCTGGCCATGTCCAACTTCATCGACAACGCCGGCCCCAACGCCGAAGGTACGCGCATGCCCCAGACCTTCATCCAGGAGGGCAACACCCCTCGCCGCAAGGCCTTCATCGACAAGTACCGCAAGGCCTTCGGCGTGGAGCGGATTCCGGTGGCGCCCGCGGCTGCCCAGGGCTATGACTCCATGCTGCTGCTGGCCGCGGCCATCCGTCAGGCCCGCAGCACTGACGGTGCGCGTCTGCGTGATGCCCTTGAAAACCTCAAGGACAAGGTGGAAGGCATCGTGATGGTAT
>JAEUNV010000493.1 GCA_016790385.1 Zoogloea sp. | reverse complement strand
ACGCCGATGGAAGTGTTCATCGCCGTGGCCGACCTGATGGGCATCGAGACCGGGGTGGATGTGGCCAGGATCACCGACGTGGCCGAAGACCTGGTGGTGCCGATCATGGACTTCCCGATCCGCATCGACCGGGACGCGCTGACCCTCGGCTACGCCGGGGTGTATGGCTCCTTCCTGCTCTTCGCCAAGCGCGCCAGCGTCAAGTACGGCGTGCCGGCCCGGGACATCCTCGTTGAACTCGGCCGCCGCGGCATGGTGGGCGGGCAGGAGGACATGATCGAGGACACGGCCATCTCCATGGCCCGGGCCCGGGGGGTTCTGGCATGAAACTCGATCAAGCCACCATCGCCCGGCTCGCCGAGCACCTGGAGACCTGCGAGCTCGAAGCCCGGGACACCCTGAAGATCACCGACGAGTTTCCCGACATGGACTGGGAGGATGCCTACGCCATCCAGGACGTCATCAAGGCCCGAAAAATCGCACGGGGCACCCGCATCGTCGGCCTCAAGGCCGGCCTGACCTCCTACGCCAAGATGAAACAGATGGGCGTCGAGACCCCATGTTTCGGCTTCATCACCGACTACGGCTCGGTGCCGGACGGTGGTGAGGTGAACGTGTCGGAGCTGATCCATCCCAAGATCGAGCCCGAGATCGCCTTCGTCATGAAACGCGCCCTCAAGGGTCCGGGCTGCCATATCGGTGCCGTGCTGGCGGCCACCGATTTCGTGATTCCCGGCATGGAGGTCATCGACTCCCGTTACCGCGACTTCAAGTTCGATCTGAAGAGCGTGATTGCCGACAACACCTCGTCAGCCCGCTTCGTGATCGGCGGGCAGCCCTTGCCCGTGAGCGAGGTGGATCTGCGCACCGTGGGCATCGTGATGGAAAAGAACGGTGAGCCGGTGGCCTTCGGGGCTGGCGCCGCGGTGCTGGGCCACCCGGCAGCGGCCATCGCCATGCTGGCCAACCATCTCGGCGCCCGGGGCGAGGAGATTCCCGCCGGGGCGCTGATCCTGTCCGGCGGCATCACCGAGGCCGTGGCGGTGGCGCCCGGTGACGCCATCACATTGCGCGTCCAGGGGATGGGGTCCGTGTCCATCCGCTTCAAATGATTCCAGGGAGAAAAAAATGCCATTTGCGCAGATCTACATGATTGAAGGACGTACCGAGGAACAAAAACGGGCGGTGATCGAGAAGGTGACCCAGGCCCTGCACGAAGCCGTGGGCGCGCCGAAGGAGAACGTCCGGGTGTGGATTCACGACGTACCCAAGGAGAACTGGGGTATCGCCGGGGTCAGCGCCAAAGATCTCGGGCGCTAGGCACCCACCTCGTTCAATGACGCCGGCGGGCGGGCTGTACGCCCCTTATCAACTCCGGGCCAGTGCCACGGAGGAGGGCGTTCTTGCGCCCAAAAAAAGCATAAGGACTGGAGGAGACCCAGTGAAAAAGAGATCCATGTGCAGCGCCCTGGGCGCGGCATTTATCGCGACAGGAGGGCTGCTGCTTGCGGGCTGCACGGCCCAGGCCGACCTTTCGGCGGTGGCGGCCGAGGCCGCCCGCCCGTTGCAGCGGTATGACACCACCCAGGCATTGGCGAGCAACGGCAAGGTCGTCGTGGCCGGCACCCAGAGCGGTGCGGTGCTGGTGTCTGCCGACAACGGCCGTAGCTGGAAGCGGGAGATGTTGGGGGGGACTTCCCTCATCGGTATCGCCGCCTGCCCGGACGGACGCTTCATCGCCGTCGACTTCTTCCGCAAGGTCTGGAGCAGCGATGCCGCGGGCTCGGCCTGGAAGTCGGTTTCGATCGAGAAGCCGCGCACCCCCCTGACCATCAGTTGCGATGCCAAGGGCCGATGGTGGGTGGCGGGAACCGGCGCCACCCTGAGCATGAGTGCCGATGGGGGGGCGAACTGGACGGTGACGGATCTGGCCGAGGATGCCCAGCTCACCGGAATCCAGATGGTGGATGACACCCTCGGATACGCCACCGGCGAATTCGGCGTGATCGCCCAGACCAAGGATGGGGGCGCCAGCTGGACGCGCCTGTCGCCGATGCCGGACGAGTTCTACCCCTATGCCACCCTGTTTGTCAGCGCCGCCCGGGGCTGGGCCAGCGGGATTGCCGGGCAGATCCTGCACACCGCCGACGGCGGCCAGACCTGGACCCGCCAGACCAATGCCAGCCGCGCACCCCTTTACCGCTTGTTCCTGCATGAAGGGGTGCCCCACGGTGTTGGGGCCGGTGGTGTCGTGGCGCGCCTGGAGGGCGATACCTGGCGCAACGTGCCCTATCCGGATGCGGCACCGGTGTTTCTCGGCGCGGCCGTGTCCCTGCCCGAACAGCACGCCATCATCGTTGGCGGCCCCGGCGGCCTGCTGCGCGTGATCGGCACCCAGGCCCCCCAGGCTTCCTCCGCATCACCGGCCCTTGCGGCCCACTGAGACGCATCATGGTCAGCCAAACCCGCCACCGCATCACCCACGCCCTGCACCGGGCGGAAGAGTGGATCTTCGCTAATCCGAAGATCGTCCTTGCCGTCATCCTGCTCATCACCGCGCTGTTCGGCGCGGCTCTGCCGAAGCTGCGGATCTATTCCGACTTCGCCGACCTGCTGCCCCAGAACCATCCCTACATCCAGACCTACAACCGCCTGAAGGAGAACTTCGGCGGCGCCAACATGATCGTGATGGCGGTGGAGGTGGAGAAGGGCACCATCTTCAATGACGAGACCCTGGCGTTGATCCACCAGGCCACCCAGGGCGTGGACAACCTGCCCGGGGTGAACCACAACCTTGTCTCCAGCCTGACCCACCGCACCGCCCGCAAGATCTTCCTGGACGAGCAGGGGGGATTTGCGTCCGAGTCCTATTACGACCCGGCCAAGACCACCCGCACCGTGGCCGAGCTGGAGCAGCTGAAGAAGGACGTGATCGCCAACCCGACGATCTTCGGCCTGCTGGTGTCGCCGGATCTGAAGGCGGCGTTGATCAAGGCCCAGCTCAACGAGGCCGACATCGACTACCCGAAGACCTTTGAGGCCTTGCAGAAGGTCCGTGAGTCCCTCAGCGTCCCCGGCCACACCATCCACGTTACCGGCAACCCCGTGCTCACGGGCTGGGTGTACACCTACCTCAACCAGATCGTCGAGATCCTGGCCTGGACCCTGGCCCTGATCACGGTGCTGCTGATCGTGTACTTCCGGCGCTTCTACGGTATCGCTCTGCCGCTGCTGGGGATTGCCCTGTCCACCATCTGGGGTCTGGGCTTCATGGCGGTGATGGGCATCAATCTGGAGCCCCTGTCCCTGCCCATCCCCTTCCTCATCGCCGCCCGCGCCACCTCCCACGGGGTGCAGCTGGTGGTGCGCTATTACGAGGAGCTGGCCATCGTCAAGAACGGCCAGAAGGCGGCGCGCAACGCCCTGGACGCCCTGTTCCGGCCGGGCTCCCTGGCCATCATCATCGACGCGGTGGGGATTGCCGTGCTGGTGCTGGGGGCGGCGCCCTTCAACCACAAGCT
>JAEUNV010000217.1 GCA_016790385.1 Zoogloea sp. | reverse complement strand
TGACCTGCGCACCCTGCAAGGGGTCGGCAACATCACCTCCAGCGCGAGCCTGGTGCGGCCCGAGGTGGTGCTGCGCCCCGACTTCGCCCGCGCCGCCGACCTGGGCGTGACCGCCGATGCCATCGGCGAGACGGTGCGCGTAGCCACCGCCGGCGACTACGACGTGGGCCTGGCCAAGCTCAACCTGGAGCGCCGCCAGGTACCCATCCGGGTGCGCCTGCCCAATGCGGTACGCGCCGACCTGGACGCCATCGGCCGCCTCACCGTACCCGGCAAGAACGGCCCGGTGCAGCTCGCCAGCGTGGCCAGCATCAGCATGGACAGCGGCCCGGCCCAGGTGAATCGCCTGGACCGCAGCCGCAACGTGATCCTCGAGGTCGAACTCGGGCAGCGCGAGCTGGGCGAGGTTTATAACGAGGCCCTGGCCCTGCCGGCCCTGCAGAACCTGCCCCCCGGCGTGCGCCTGGCCGACTCGGGCGATGCCGAGATGATGCAGGAGCTGTTCGGCAGCTTCGGTCTGGCCATGGGCATCGGCGTGCTGTGCATCTACATGGTGCTGGTGCTGCTGTTCAAGGGCTTCACCCAACCGGTGACCATCCTGGCCGCCCTGCCCCTGGCCATCGGTGGTGCCTTCGTGGCCCTGCTGGCCACCCGCAGCAGCTTCTCCATGCCCTCGCTGATCGGCCTGCTGATGCTGATGGGTGTGGTGACCAAAAACTCGATCCTGCTCATCGAATACGCCATTGAAGCCCGTCGCGGCCGCGGTGGCGTGGAGATGAACCGCTTCGACGCCCTGGTGGATGCCTGCCGCAAGCGCGCCCGCCCCATCGTCATGACCTCCCTGGCCATGGGCGCCGGCATGCTGCCCATCGCCATGGGCCTGGGGGCCGACCCGAGCTTCCGCGCCCCCATGGCCATTGCCGTGATCGGCGGCCTGATCAGCTCGACCCTGCTCAGCCTGCTGGTGGTTCCCGCGGTATACACCTATGTGGATGATCTGGAAGACCTGCTGGCGCGACTGTTCCAGCGTTCCCCAACCCACACAGGGCAAGCCACCTGCATTGCCACCGGGAACAAATCGGATTAGCCTAGGTCCGGATATACAGGTGGCCGCAGACCACCGGCCCACACACCTTTCATCGCCTTTCACCTGGAGAGCACCATGAGCGAAGCACAAGTCACCAAGGACAAACTGGTTTCCGATTTCAAGGCTGTCGTGGCCGATACCGAAGAGCTGCTGAAACTCACCGCCGGCCAGGCCGGGGACAAGGTCGCCGACGTGCGCGGCCGCCTCACCGAGAAGCTCAGCGCTGCCAAGTACAAGCTGCAGGACCTGGAAGCCGCCGTGGTCCAGAAGACCAAGGCGGCTGCCCGCGCCACCGACGACTACGTGCATGACAACCCCTGGAAGGCTGTCGGCGTAGCTGCCGGTGTCGGCTTCCTGCTCGGCCTGCTGGTCAACCGCCGCTAAGTGTCCCGCTCCCCCATGAGCGATCCCGCGCCCACGCGCCTCGGCGAGTCCCTGAAGGGGCTCGCCGATTCGGGTCTGGCCACGCTCCAGACCCGGCTCGAACTCTTCTCCGTCGAGCTCAAGGAAGAAAAGCTGCGCGCCGGCAGCTTCCTGTTCGATACGGTGCTCGCCGCCCTGTTCATCGGCTTCGGCGTGGTCTTCCTGATGGCCTTCCTCACCGTGCTGCTCTGGGACAGCCACCGCCTGCTGGCCCTGGGGCTGGGGACCACCGGCCTGTTCATCGCTGGCGTGTGGGCCGCCACCCGGGCAGCCGGTCGCCTGCGCTCCGGTTCGCGCCTGTTTGCTTCCAGCCTGGCCGAGATCGCCCAGGACCGGGAAGCCCTGCGCCCCCGGGAATGAAGCCCGAGCTCGTCGAGCTGGCCCTGCGCAAGCAGCGCCTGCAGGCCCGCAGCGCCGAACAGCGCGAGGCCCTGATCCATCATGCCCAGGCCTTCAGCCCCGTGTTCCGCGGCGTCGACCGGGTGGTGAACGGCGTGCTGTGGGCCCGCAACAACGCCCCCATCCTGTCCGGTCTGGCCCTGTTTCTGGTGGTCGCCCGCCCCCGAGCTGCCCTGCGCTGGGCGCGCCGCGGCTGGCTGGGCTGGCAGCTGCTGCGCCGTGCCCGCAACCTGATCCCCTGAACTTCACCGTACTGCCATGACCGTCGATCTGGAAGAAATCCGCCGCGCCCGAGAGGAAGCGGACTGCCTGTGCACCCCCGCCGAAGTGGATGCCGCCCTCAACCAGCTCGCCGCCGACATCACCGTGCGCCTGCAGGACAAGAACCCGCTGGTGTATGTGGTGATGAACGGGGGCCTGATCCTGGCCGGACGCCTGCTGCCGCGCCTGCCCTTTCCCCTCGAGCTGGCCTATCTCCACGCCACCCGCTACGGCCACGCCCTGCAGGGCACCCTGCTGGACTGGCGCGTGCGGCC
>JAEUNV010000434.1 GCA_016790385.1 Zoogloea sp. | reverse complement strand
GCCGCCGCAGAAGGTCTCAAAGCGGTTGCCCGAGGGATCGAAGGCGTAGATGGTGGTGCCGCGAGTCACCCCGTGGCGGGTCGGGCCGATGTCGATGGACACCTTGTTCATGGACATGATGTCGGCGGCACGCAGCACCTTCTCCCAGGTGTCGAGCAGGAAAGACACATGGTGCAGCTTGCCCGGCTCCGGGTGGCGCACCAGCGCGATGTCGTGGGCCTTGTGGGAGCACGACAGCCAGATCGCCAGATCGGTCTTGCCGTCTTCCATCAGCACCCGCTCCACCAGGTAGAAGCCCAGCACATCCTCGAACAGCTTTTGCACCTTCTCGATATCCGGGCCGTACAGCAGGGCGTGATCCAGGCGCACCGGGGCGATGCCACGCTCGGCATCGGGAGTCCAGGGATCGGGATTGACGTAGGCCATGCCGTTGCCCACATCGGTCTTTTCGGCGTAAAGCTCGATGGCGTGGCCGGAGGGGATCATGAAGCGCACGCGCTCGCCGGTTTCGAGCAGCTCACCGGCGGGAATGCGCTCGGTGCTCACACCGTAGGCCTTCAGGTCGGCATCGAGCTTTTCGAGGGTGGCCTTGTCGGCAACCTTGAAGGCAAAGAAATCCATGCCGGCCGAGTCGGCCTCGCGCAGGATCAGGCTGTTGTGATCGCGCTCGTCCCAGGCCTTGAAATACACCCGGCCCTGGGCATCACGGCCGGTCTCGATCAGCCCGAGCACGTTCTTGTAGTGATTGACACCTTCTTCCAGGTCCAGCACGCGCAGCTGCATGTGGCCGGGACGCATTACACCAGTGACTGCCATGTCTCGTCTCCTCTTGTCTTTGAATGTCCGCCTCGCCCGGCGCACGGCCCGTGGCGGCGAGTGCTGTTGTCTATCTTAAACAGACTTCTCGATAAGTCAAATTTTTCTCGAGATTTTATAAATCTATTGGTAAAACCTGTTGCAGCGGAAACCGGCCCACCTGTTTCCGCTGCCCCTCACGCACTGCGCCCCTGCCTAGACCCGCTTGAACAGCGGGCTCCGCACCTGCTGCGCGTCGGCGGCGGAGAAGAACTTTTCGGTGTAGATGTCGTTCTCGAACAGCCGCCCCTGCATGAGTGTCGAGATGCAGGCGTCGATCATCATCGGCGGGCCGCAGAGGTAGGCCTTGTGGCCGCGGAAGTCGTTGTCGAAGTGGGCCTTTGCCGCGTCGTGCACGAAACCACGGAAGCCCTGCCAGTCCGAATCCGCCGCCTCGTCCGACAGGGCCGGCACGTAGCGGAAGTTGGGGTGACGTTCGGCCAGCGCCAGAAACTCGTCGTGGTAATAGAGCTCGGCCCGGTTGCGCTGCCCATACACAAGGGTGATCGGCAGCTCGCAGCCCTCGCCCAGCAGATCCAAGATCATGCTGCGCGGGCTGGACAGGCCGGAGCCCCCCGCCATGAAGATCAGCGGCACACCCGCCGATTTGCGCACGAAGAAGCGCCCGTAGGGGCCGGAGAGGTTCAGCCGGTCGCCAACGGAGAGCTCCTCGTGGAGATAGCCCGTGCCGGCGCCGCCGGGGACGATGCGCACGTTGAGCTCCACCTCCCTGCCCTGCCCCGGCGCATTGGCCAGGGAGAAGGCACGACTGATGCCGAGGCCGGGAATCTCCAGGTTGATGTACTGCCCGGCCTGGAAATGGATGGCCTCGTCCAGGGTGATGAAGATGCCCTTGATGGTCGGCGTGAGCTTCTCGATGCGGGTCACGGTGCCGGGGAAATCCTTCACCGGGATGGACTCGGCATCGGGTTCCTCGTCGATCTCCGCTTCGATGGTCACGTCCGACTCAAGCCGCGCGCAGCACGCCAGGGTCTTGCCCTCGGTGCGCTCGAAGTCCATCAGCGCAAAG
>JAEUNV010000421.1 GCA_016790385.1 Zoogloea sp. | reverse complement strand
TTGAGGCCATGAGCGCCAACGGCATGTCGACCCTGGACATTCCGGCCTTCCTGCGCAAGCAGGCGGATTGATCGCTCCGGGCCGCTCCGGTGGCTCAGGCAGACGCGCAGCGGGAGGTCGCCTCCAACCGCTGCGCGTTTTTGTTTGTGGCTGCCGAGATTACGCTCTTGTTGCGGCGCAGCATGCCGCCTATGTTAAGATTCAACGACTTGAACGCGGATCGGGATCATGCTGAAGCAGCGCACCCTCAAAACCCTTGTCACTGCCACGGGTGTCGGGCTCCATAGCGGCGCCAAGGTGACGCTCACTCTGCGGCCGGCGGTCCCGGATACGGGGATTGTCTTCCACAGGGTGGATCTCGATCCGGTGGTCGATCTTCCGGCCGACCCCTACGCGGTGTGTGACACGCGCATGTGCTCCGGCCTTCAGCGCGATGGGGCAAAGGTCAACACCGTCGAGCACCTGATGTCGGCGCTCGCCGGCCTCGGCGTTGACAATGCCCATATCGACGTGGACGCGGCGGAAATCCCCATCCTGGATGGCAGCGCCGGCCCCTTTGTGTTCCTGATCCAGTCGGCGGGCATCGAAGAGCAGAATGCGCCCAAGCGATTCCTCCGGGTGCTCAAGCCCGTGGAGTACGTGGAGGGGGACAAGTGGGTGCGTCTGGAGCCCTACGATGGGTTCCGACTGAGCTTCTCCATCCTCTTCAATCATCCGGCCATCGACAATACCGGCACCTCGGTGGTGGTGGATTTTGCCGAGCATTCCTACGTGCGCGAAGTGTCGCGGGCGCGCACCTTCGGTTTCATGCAGGACGTGGAGTTCATGCGGGCCAATGGGCTTGGTCTGGGTGGCAGCCTGGACAATGCCATCGTGATGGACGAATACCGGGTGCTCAATGCGGATGGCCTGCGCTACGCCGATGAGTTCGTGAAGCACAAGGTGCTTGATGCCATTGGCGATCTGTACTTGGCGGGGCATTCGCTGCTGGCCTCCTACAGCGCCTATAAGTCGGGCCACGCCCTCAACAACCAGATCCTGCGCGTGCTCCTTGAAGACAAGACGGCGTGGGATATCGTTACCTTCGAAGAAGACGCCAGCACCCCGCCTGCGGTGGCCCAGTTGTTCGAACTGGCGAGCGCCTGAACTGAAGCATGCTGATTCTGCGACTCGTCGCGGTACTGGTGGCGATCGGAATCGGGGGTTCCCTTCTCGCCTTCGTGTTTACCCGGGATCGCCGCTACCTGGCGCTGGGCTGGCGCTTGTTCCGGTATGCGCTCGTCGTTGCGCTGGTGTTCTTCGCGTTGCTCATTGTCGAGCGCGTTTTCGTACCCTTCGTTTAACCGGCCTGTCTCACGAAGCGCTTGAGGGCTTTCGCCAGCGGTGAGTCGGCCGGCAGGCTGGCTGCGAGGTGATCCAGGCCGGAGCGGGTGGCGTCACTGACATGTCGATGGGGAGGTGGCGGCGTTGCGGGCCGGTATTCCCGCATCGCCACCTTTACCTTGATCTCCCGGAGAATCACCCCTTCCCGCGCAAAGTCGGCCAGGAGGCTGGGTACGGCCTGACGCAGCTTGACGGCGAGCCCGGCACTCTCGACGTGGACGATCAGTGTCTCTCCCTTCAGGTTAGCAACCCGGCATGCATCCGCCATGTAGTGGGGCAGGAGCCCGCCCAGCTGCTGTTGCAGGCGCAGCAGGCGGCTGGCGTGGGCTTGCAACTTTGCGAGGCTGTCGCCGCTGCCGAGAAAATTGTCGATGGAACTCGTGCTCATCGGGGCTTGGAAATCGAGAAAGCGCCCCCATCGTAGGAGGATAGTCCCGGGCGGACAAGCATCACCGGCACTCGGAGGTCCGTCACGGTCGTGTCCGGGTGCCATGCTAGAATCCGCGTTTTGCCGCGTTTCCCCTTCGAAATCAAATGATCGCAGGCCTTCTCAAGAAAATTTTCGGCAGCCGCAATGACCGGCTGATTCGCCAGTACTCCCAGACGGTGCGTGCCATCAACGCGCTTGAGCCGAAGATCCAGGCCTTGTCGGACGAGGAATTGCGCGGCAAGACGGAGGAGTTCCGGGGGCGTATTGCCAATGGTGAGAGTCTTGACGCCCTTCTGCCCGAAGCTTTTGCCGTGGTTCGCGAAGCAGGTAAGCGGGTGCATGGAATGCGCCACTTCGACATGCAGATGGTCGGTGGCATGGTCCTGCATGCCGGGAAAATTGCTGAAATGCGTACCGGTGAGGGCAAGACCCTGACCGCCACCCTGCCGGTTTACCTCAATGCGCTTACCGGCAAGGGCGTACATGTCATCACGGTCAATGATTACCTGGCCAGTCGTGACTCGGACTGGATGGGGCGCATCTATCGCTTTCTCGGTCTGAGCGTGGGCTGCAACCTGTCGCAAATGCCCCATGACGAGAAGAAGGCGGCTTACGCAGCGGACATCACCTACGGCACCAATAACGAATTCGGGTTCGACTATCTGCGCGACAACATGGTGTACGACACGGCCGAGCGCGTGCAGCGCGGCCTCAATTACGCCATCGTCGATGAAGTGGACTCCATCCTGATCGACGAGGCCCGTACTCCGCTCATCATTTCGGGGCAGGCCGAGGATCATACCGAGCTGTACGTGCGCATGAATGCCGTTCCGGCGCTGCTCACCCGTCAGGAAGGTGAAGGTGAGAACATCACCACGCCGGGCGACTACACCGTCGATCTCAAGGCCCATTCGGTGCTGCTCACCGAGCAGGGGCACGAGCATGCTGAGGAAATCCTGGCCCGACTCGGCATTCTGGCTGAAGGGGCGAGCCTCTATGACCCCAGCAACATCCTGCTGATCCATCACCTTTACGCCGCGCTTCGCGCCCACGCCCTGTATCACAAGGATCAGCACTACGTCGTGCAGAACGGCGAAGTGGTGATCGTTGATGAATTCACCGGTCGCCTGATGGCTGGGCGCCGTTGGTCCGAAGGCCTGCATCAGGCCGTCGAGGCCAAGGAGGGCGTCAAGATCCAGGCGGAAAACCAGACCCTCGCCTCGATCACCTTCCAGAACTACTTCCGCATGTACGGCAAGCTGGCCGGCATGACCGGAACGGCCGATACCGAAGCCTACGAGTTCCATCAGATCTACGGCCTTGAGACCGTAGTCGTGCCCACCACCCGTCCGATGATCCGCAAGGACCAGAACGACAAGGTGTACCGCACCATGAAGGAGAAGCACGACGCCATCATTGCCGACATCAAGGATTGCGTTGAGCGTGGCCAGCCGGTGCTCGTCGGAACGACTTCCATCGAAAACTCCGAACTGCTGTCGGATCTCCTGACCCGCGCCAAGCTTCCGCACAATGTGCTGAATGCCAAGCAGCATGCCCGCGAGGCCGAGATCGTTGCTGAGGCGGGGCGTCCCGGGGTGATCACCATCGCCACCAACATGGCCGGCCGTGGTACCGACATCGTGCTTGGGGGCAACGTGGAGAAGCCGGTGTCCCTCATCCGTGAGGACGCGGCGCTGTCGGACGTGGAAAAGGATTCGCGCATCACGTCCCTGCGTGAGGAATGGAAGCAGCGCCATGAGAAGGTCCTCCAGGCCGGCGGTCTGAAGATCATCGGCACCGAACGTCACGAGTCCCGCCGTATCGACAACCAGCTGCGTGGCCGTTCCGGCCGTCAGGGTGATCCGGGCGAAAGTCGCTTCTACCTCTCGTTGGAAGACCCGCTGATGAAGATCTTCGCGGGTGATCGTCTCAACGCGATCATGGTTCGCCTGAAGATGCCGGAAGGTGAGGCCATTGAGGCGGGCATGGTGACGCGCTCCCTGGAGACCGCGCAGCGCAAGGTTGAACAGCGCAACTTCGACATCCGCAAGCAGCTGCTTGAGTACGATGACGTTTCCAACGACCAGCGCAAGGTCATCTATCAGCAGCGCAACGAGCTTCTCGAAAGCACGGATATCTCCGAGACCGTCACCGCCATGCGGGAGGGTGTGCTTCACGATCTGTTCCGTGTCTATGTTCCGGTCGATTCGGTAGAGGAGCAGTGGGACATTCCCGCCCTGGAACTGGCGCTTGAATCCGAATATCAGGTCAAGGTTCCTGTCGGCGAATGGGTCAAGGCCGACCCGGGGCTCACCGACGACGACATCCTCCAGCGGGTGATCGAGGCCGGTGCCCAGGCGTATGCAGACAAGGTTGCCCTGGTTGACGCGAACGCGTGGCACGGTTTCGAGCGCAACGTGATGCTTCAGAGCCTCGATACCCACTGGCGGGAGCATCTGTCTGCGCTGGATCACTTGCGTCAGGGCATCCATTTGCGCGGCTACGCCCAGAAGAATCCCAAGCAGGAATACAAGCGGGAGGCGTTCGAACTCTTCGAGAGTCTGCTCCAGTTGGTGCGCACCGAAGTTACGCGCCTGCTCATGACCGTCCAGATCCGCTCCGAAGCTCAACTGGAGGAAGTGGAGGCGCCCGCCGAACTGGAGAATGTCCAGTATCACCACGCCGATTACGATGAGGCCCTGGCCACTGCCAATCCGGATCGGGAAACCCCACAGCCGACCGTGAATGTGGCGCCACGGGCTGGCCGTAATGATCCCTGCCCCTGCGGTTCGGGCAAAAAGTACAAGCACTGCCACGGCAAG
>JAEUNV010000412.1 GCA_016790385.1 Zoogloea sp. | reverse complement strand
CGCGTAGGCGTAGGCGTACCAGGGGGCGGCGATGGCCGCCAGGATCAGCAGACCGAGGGGGTTGAAGACGGTGCGGAACCAGATTTTCCATTCGCCGCGGCTGGCACAGTAGAGCAGGCTCACCGTCCCCGGGACGATCAGGGCAACCGGCCCTTTGGTCAGGGCACCGAGCCCGATCCATACAAACGCCCTCAGCAAGGGGGCGCGGCGTCCGCTTTCCAGGTGACGCCATACATCTAAGAGGGTCAGGGCCAGCAGGCAGTTGAGCAGGCCGTCGGCAGTGGCGGCGCGGCCGATGGCAAAGGGGCCGAGGGCCGTGCAGGCCACGGCCAGCGCGAGGAGGGCCGCATCCTCGCCAACGCGGCGACGGGCAAAGAAGTAGGTGGCGTAGCTCCAGACAATGGCGGCAACCGCCGAAGGCAGCCGGAACGCCCACTCGCTGACCCCGAAGATCAGATACCCGATGGACTGCAGCCAGTAGACCAGAATTGGCTTGTCGAAGCGCGGCGCGCCGTTGAGATAGGTGAACAGGAAATCACCCCGTTCGAACATCTCCCGGGTGGCTTCCGAAAACGCGCCTTCGTCCACATCGAACAGGGGCGCCCCACCAAGCCGCAGCAGGAAGGCCAGCAGGGGGAGCGCAAGAATCAGACGACCGAGAAGGCTGCCGGCGAGGGGCCCGCCGGCGGGATGGAATCCGGGCATGGGCGGAAGCGCTTACTTGCCGTCGCCGTTCCGCCAGCCCTGGCTGTCATCCAGGGCTTCACGGTCTCGGGCCACGTAGGCCTGGCTCTGGCCCGATTCGAAGTACACCCGGGTGAGCAGTTCGGCGAGCACGCCGGTGGTCACCATCTGGATGCCGGCAATCACGAAGAAGAAGCCGCCGAAGAACATCGGACGGGTACCGATGGAGGCACCGGTGAACAGCTTGAGCAGACCCAGATAGCTGAGAATCAGCACGCCCAGCGCCCCCAGCCCGAGGCCGATGCCACCGAAGAAGTGGCCCGGGCGCGTGCGGAAGCGCATGAAGAAATAAACAAAGATCAAGTCGAGAATGACCCGGAAGGTACGAGAGATGCCGTACTTGGACTCGCCGAACATGCGCGCGTGGTGGGTGACGACTTCCTGCGCAATCTTGCGTGGGGTGGTGACGGTGGCCAGCCAGGCCGGGATGAAGCGATGCATCTCGCCGTAAAGCCGCACGTTCTTGATGGCGCTGGCACGAAAAGCCTTGAGGGAGCAGCCGTAGTCCTGGAGATGCACGCCGGTGATACGGGCGATCAGGCGGTTGGCGATCTTTGACGGGATCTTGCGCAGGATCATCCCGTCCTTGCGGTTCTTGCGCCAACCGGCCACGAGGTCCAGGTCTTCGCGCAGCAGGCGGCCAACCATGCGCGGGATGTCGATGGGGTCGTTCTGGAGGTCGCCGTCCATGGTCACAATGACGTCGCCGCGGGCCGCATCGAGACCCGCCTGCATGGCAGCCGTCTGCTTGAAGTTGCGCATCAGGGCAACGATGCGCACATGGGGGCCATAGCGCAGGGCGGCTTTTTCGAGATTGGGGACGGTGTTGTCGGACGAACCGTCATCGACGATCACCACTTCCCATGGATAAGGGTAGGGCGAGAGGGCCAGGTGGATTCGCTCAAGGAGCGGGTCTACGTTTTCTTCTTCGTTATACAGCGGTACGACCACCGACAGGCGATGGGGCGGAAGGTCAGCCGGAATGTCCGGCGCGGCCGGCGGAAGCGGGGAGAGCTGGGTGGAGTCGTTCATGATGGCTATTCGGCTGATATTTTGGTTTGCGCCCCGTCGGTGGCGGACGAGGCGGATTGTAAGTCGGACGGCGCGGCTGCGCTCGCTTGACGGGCAGCCGGGGCGGGGAAAAGCCAGGCAATGGCGCCGGCGGTGACGGAACTGGCGATCACGAACAGGTGCAGGGCAAGGGCAACCTGAAGTCCGGCCGCCAGCGGAATTCCGCTGGGCAAGAGGGCAGCCGCAGCGCCAGCCTCGTAGGTGCCGAACCCGGCCACGCCTTGGATGGGCAAAATGGCAGCGAGTTCGGCGCCGAGGGCACCTGCTGCGCCAACGGCGAGGCTGGCGGGGATCAGGGCTGCCAGCAGCGCGGCTTGGGCAGCGAGCTTTACGGTCCAGTTGGCGAGCGTCCACAACCAGCCAAACCGGGCGTGGCGGGTGCTTTCAGCAAAGGCATCGCGAACCTTGCCCAGTTTGGCCGTGAGCGCCTTGCCGTCGGCCCAGTCATGTGGAGCACGGGCCCAGCGTGGCAGCCACCAGGCCAGGGCCACCACGGCAGCCACTGCCAAGGCCTTGAGCCCGGGATGCAGCCCCGGCCACACAATGGCCGCCAGGGCCATTACGACGAAGGCGTCCTGCAGGCGGAACCAGAACAGCGAGGCAACGGCCCGGGGGAGTGCAATGCCGAAGCTCTGACGCAACAACAGCGGGAACGCGGCCTCGCCGCCCCGGAAGGGCACCACGTTAACCATGGCGTTGTGGACCAGCACAATGCGCAGGCAGGCGCCGAAACGCCCCCTCGCCTCGGCCCGGAATTCGTCAAAGACGCGCAGGGTGCGAAGCAGGTATGACAGCCCAAAGCCCATGGCGACGAGGCCCAGGGTCAGTCCATCCGCTCGGCGGGCCACCTCGCCGAGCCCGCGCCAGCGATCATCTGACATCAACCAGGCCAGCAGGCCCAGGGAGACCGCGACGGCAAGCGCACGCTTGATGATCTTCATGTTCAGGACATCCGGTCTTGCATCAAAGCCGCCGCGGCGCCACCGATTCCCCAGGCGGCGAGGCCGATCTGATAGAGCCGGGCCTGGGGATAGCCCAGGTCGACGAAGATCATTGCCAGGCTGCTTGCCAGCGCAACGGCGGCCATGGCGCGCAGGCCTCCCGGGCGTTGCCAGAAGCGCAGGCGGCTCGACAGCCAGACGCCGAGGCCGCCCGTGATCCAGCCGCCAGCGGCGCCGGTGAGTACGTCCAGCGGCCAGTGGGCACCCACGGCGATGCGCGAAAGAGCGATGAGCGAGGCAATGGCAAGGAAGGTGAGCGCGGCCTTGCCACGGGCCTCGGGGCGTGGCCAGGCAAGGATCAGTACGGCGGCAACCACGAAGGCGGTGGTGGCGTGGCCGGAAGGAAAGGAATGGACGTAGAGCTTTTGGCCGATCTGCTGGAAACTGCCGGGCTCCAACACCCCAGCTGGTCGCATTACATCGAAGGCGCGCTTGCCTCCCTGGCTGAAGAGCACGCCGACCGGTGCCGCGAGGAGGGCTGAGGCGAGCCAGCGGGGCTGGGTTTTCAGTGTTGGTGCGAGCAACGCGATCATGCCGAGCACCGATCCCGACAAACTGATTGCTGACCAAAGCGCTGGAGGCAGCCAGTTGGCACTTGCCCCGTTGATGAGGAGGAAAACCTCCTGGTTGCTCCCGGCGATGGCCAGGCCGACGGCGAGGACTGCCAGGGCGGCTGCGGGGATGACTGCCCAATGGCGCGGGACGGGTTCAGCGGGGAACACCGAATGTTCAGTCTCAGGGGCGTGTTCGGGGCGTGATGACAAAGCGTGGGCGCAGGCGGATAAACCCGCAGTTTACCCGATCGATCTGTGACGATGATGGCGCCGTCAGGCCGAACGACCAGTGCCGCTGATGCTGGTGAGCAGGGTGGGCCGCCTGTTCATGTGTTTCGCACGGTACATGGCGGCGTCTGCGGCACGCAACAAGCTGTCTTGGTCGCTGCCGTCTTCCGGTGCAAGAGCCAGGCCGACACTGCCCCCCAGGGGAATCAGGTGTCCCTGGATCTGGAAGGGGTGCGCAAACACGCTGAGCAGGCGATCACCCAGAAAGCGCAGGGTTTCCCGGTTGTTGATGTTGGGAAAGATGGCCACGAACTCGTCGCCGCCCACCCGGGCGATCACGTCACCATTGCGCAAGGCAGCGCTGAGACGCTGGGCGGCCTGAACGAGCAGCGCGTCGCCAACCGCATGCCCGTAGGTATCGTTGATGGGTTTGAAGCCGTCCAGGTCGAGGACGGCGACGCCTAGCGCCAAGCCCTGCTCGGTGCATCGGTTAAGCTCCTTTTTGAAGTGTCCTTCAAGGAAGCCCCGGTTAGGCAGACTGGTAAGGGTGTCGTGGTTGGCCAGATGCTGGAGGCATTCGGCCGTCAGGTGGCGCGCGGTGACATCCAGAAGGGTGACGATACGGAGCGGGCCGTTGTAGCCTTCGATGGTGCCCGGGATCCGTTCAATCGCGAGGGGCATTCCGTCGGGACGCTCACCGGTCCACACGCCCTCCTGTTCGGTGAGGATGTCTTCAAGGCGCTTTCCCCGGAGTGCCTTGCGCGGCCGACCTAGCATTCGGCATGCTGCCCGGTTGGCGTCAGCGATCTTGTTGGTGCTGCCTACGATACAGACGCCAGCGCCGATCTGATTCATCATCGAGCGCATCAGCCGCCCGGAACGCTCGGATCGCCGTGTCTGACGGAGCAGGGTGGCGCACATGACCACGAAAGCCACGCAGCCTGTGACGATCGCCAATGCGGCGAGTCTGTCGGCGAGTTGCGTCGCTTCCCGGTGCTGCTGGCTGAGCTGGCGGGCAAGCTCAGCCAGAGCAGGGGCAAGGGTCGAGATCTCGCTGACTGAGGCGGGCGAGCCTGGGCGGAGGGCTTCCAGGCGCGAGAAACTGGTCCACCGCGCAAGCGCTTCGGTCAGACTCCGACGAGCGCCCGAGTCTTCAAGCGGCGTCAGGGCGACTTCGGTGTTGTCAAGGGTATGCACCGGGCCGCCATCGGCGAGGGCCTGGAGTACGGACTCGAGCCAGCGGTGGCGAGCGTCGCGAGGCGCCGGAATGCCGGGGACCTCAGTCCGGGGTTCTGGACTTGGCCCCGCTGCGATGTGCCAGGCCACGACCGTGCCTTGGCGCACGAACGACAGTTGTTCGGCGAGGCGGCGATGGGCAGCAGTGTGCTGGTAAGCCAGAAGCAGCATCGCGCTCTCGATGATGCAGAACAGAACGGCAACCACCCAGAAGGTCCTGGAAGACAGGGATGCACGGGTGGGCGCGCGACGAGATGGCATGGGGAAATTGATCCGCAATCGGGACAGCTACAAATTATTGCATAGGTCGACGGCATTTCTTGCGCGGCCGACAGCGCCGGGGGCTGACGCCGTTTTCGCCGCGCGCGAATGCGTGGTCGGAGCCCGCGGTGGGCTCGGGTATAATGCTGGGCTTTTCTCGCGTCCGCAGTGGTGTCCGGTGACTCCAGGCGGGCCGGTTCAAACCTCGCGCCCATTCTTGCCATGTCCGAAATCCTCAAGTTGCGCGGTGCGCCCGCCGTCTCCCGTTCCCGTCTTGCCCGTCTGACCGATTCGGTGAAAACCGTATTGCCTCGCCTGAAGGGGCTGGCGGCGGAGCATTGGTATTTTGCCGAGATCAGCGCTCCCCTCTCCGCAGATGAACTGGGCCGGCTGGTGGATCTTCTGGGCGCCCATGCGGAGGGCCCCACGCCGTCTGGCAGCCTGTTGCTGATCACTCCGCGCCTGGGCACGATTTCCCCGTGGTCATCCAAGGCCACGGATATCGCGCACCAATGCGGATTCGACAAGATCATCCGAATCGAACGGGGCACAGCCCTGAGCTTCGACGTGCGTGGTGGTCTTGAGGCGGCTGAGCGTGGGGCCGTACTGCCCGCCATCCATGATCGGATGACTGAATCGGTGCTGGACAATACCGATGCCGCCCATGCGCTTTTCCATCACTACCAGCCCCAGCCGCTGACGACCGTCGCCATTATCGAGCAGGGGCGGGATGCCCTCGTAGTGGCCAACGGTGAATTGGGCCTCGCCCTGTCTGAGGATGAGATCGACTATCTGGTGGAGAACTTCTCGCGTATGGGGCGCAACCCCACCGACGTGGAGTTGATGATGTTCGCCCAGGCCAATTCCGAACACTGCCGCCACAAGATCTTCAACGCCGACTGGGTGATCGATGGTCGGCCCATGGAAAAGACCCTGTTTGGGATGATCCGCGAGACCCACAAGGCCAACCCGGAAGGCACTGTGGTGGCCTATTCCGATAACGCCTCGGTAATCGAGGGTGCCACAGTGGCCAAGCTGTACCCGGATGCCGAGGGCGCCTGGAAATACCGCGACGAACTGACCCACATCCTCGCCAAGGTCGAGACGCACAATCACCCCACGGCGATTTCGCCCTTCCCGGGTGCTTCCACCGGTTCCGGTGGCGAAATCCGCGACGAAGGTGCCACCGGTCGTGGTTCCAAGCCCAAGGCCGGTCTGGCGGGTTTTTCCGTGTCCAACCTGGAAATTCCCGGCTTTGAACAGCCTTGGGAGCAAGCCTATGGCAAGCCTGAGCGCATTGCTTCGGCTCTCGACATCATGATTGAAGGTCCGCTGGGGGCCGCAGCTTTCAACAATGAATTCGGCCGCCCCAATCTGACCGGCTACTTCCGAACCTTCCAGCAGAGCGTGCAGGACGAGGTGCGGGGCTACCACAAACCCATCATGATCGCGGGTGGCCTCGGCTGCATCCAGGACCAGCAATCCTTCAAGATCAAGTTCGGCCCCGGCACCCTGCTGATCCAGCTTGGTGGCCCTGGCATGCTCATTGGTCTGGGCGGAGGCGCGGCCTCGTCCATGGCCACCGGCACCAACACCGCCGATCTC
>JAEUNV010000378.1 GCA_016790385.1 Zoogloea sp. | reverse complement strand
ATCACTGGCGTCGATCACGTGGAGCAGCAGCGAGGCATCCAGTGCCTCGTCGAGGGTGGACTTGAAGGATGCGACGAGGCCGTGGGGCAGATTCTTGATGAAGCCCACCGTATCGCTGACCAGCACACGGGGGATGCCTTCCGGGTGCAGTACGCGCACGGTGGTGTCTAGGGTGGCGAAGAGCTTGTTGGCGACCAGTACTTCGCTGCCGGTGAGGGCCCGCATCAGGGTGGACTTGCCGGCGTTGGTGTAGCCGACCAGGGCCACCGTGGCGAGGCCCTGGCGTTCCTGGCGGCGGGCGCGTTGGGTCTTGCGCTCGACCTCCATCGCGTCGATTTCCTGCTGCAGCTCGGCGATGCGGTCGCGAATCTTGCGGCGGTCCAGCTCGGTATGGGATTCGCCGGCACCCCGGCCACCGACACCGCTGCGCTGACGCCCCTGGGGGCCGGCCAGCTTGGCCATTTCGCGCAGGCGGGGTGCCATGTAGCCGAGGCGGGCAATTTCCACCTGGGCCCGGGCTGCGCGGGAGCGGGCGTTGCGGTGGAAGATCTCGAGGATGACCATGGTGCGGTCCATCACCTCGCAGCCCACTTCGACTTCCAGGTTGCGTGCCTGAGAGGGCGAAATCTCATGGTCCACCAGGATCGCATCGATCTGGCCGCCCCCGGGCAGCGCATCGTGCTCCCCATTGACGTAGGTCTGGATCTCCTGGCGCTTGCCTACGCCCAGGTAGGCGTTGGCGTCGAAGCTGGTGCGCTTCTGGATGAAGGTGTGAACCACCTGCAACCCCAGGGTCTTGGCGAGTTCCCGAAGTTCGGCCAGTGAAGCTTCAAATTCCAGGTCGGTGACGTTGGGCAGTTGCACGGCCGCCACGACGGCGTACCTGGGTTGATCTTTGACTTCCATTTGCATGCGTGGGTGACCGGAGCGGGTGGGCAGGGGCGGAGTGTAGCGCTTCAGTTGCTGGCGCGTTTGCGTACTGCTTCCACATAGGCGCGGCCGTCCAGCGGCGCTTTGTCACGTTGCGCCTTCCAGATGGTCTCGCCGAGGCATTCGAGCACGTCGTGGAGCGCCGCGTGGCGGTCGCCATGGCGAGCCTGGCAGGCTTCGAAGGCTTCCCGAATGCCTGGGGGCTGGTTGATGGAAAGTTGTTCCTCGATGGCCAAGTGCAGGGAGAGGTGCAGGAAGGGGTTGATCTGGCCATCCTCCGGGCTGAAGTCCTTCAGCACCGCCTCGGGATCTTCAAGCAGGGCGTGGTACTCGGGATGATGGGCGACCAGATCGGCAGCGATGATCTCGAGCTGGGTCAGAACCTCGCGGTTCCGGTGCTTGGCCCAGGCGCTGACAAAGAACTGGCGGGCCTGATCTCTGGACGGATCGAACATGAAGGGGGTTTCCTCGGGGAGCGTGAAGGGAGTTCCGGCTTGCGTCTTGGCAGTTTGCGCGGGGCCGTCGAAGGGAAAGCGCTCGTCGGCAGCACGAATCGCGCGTCAATGGGGTCCGGGCACGAAGGGCGATCAGATTGATTCCACGGGCGGGCCGCTGGATGGGCGGCTCAGCCGGACTTGTCCTGAAAAAGGCACAGGTCACGGATGATGCACTCGCCGCAGCGGGGCTTGCGGGCTACGCAAACGTAGCGGCCATGGAGGATCAGCCAGTGATGAGCGTCGCGCATGTACTCTTTGGGGATGCGACGCAGCAGGCGTTTTTCCACCTCCAGCACATCCTTGCCGGGAGCCAGACCGGTGCGGTTGGCGAGACGGAAAATATGGGTGTCCACGGCCATGGTCGGCTCGCCGAATATCGTATTGAGCACGACGTTGGCGGTCTTGCGCCCAACCCCGGGCAAGGCTTCGAGCGCCTCCCGGTTGTTGGGGACTTGACCTCCGTGCCGCTCGAGAAGTCGATGCGACAGGGCCAGGGTGTTTTTTGCCTTGTTGCGGAAAAGACCAATGGTTTTGATGTATTCCACAATGCCGGCTTCGCCCAGGCTCACCATGGCTTCAGGGGTGGGCGCGGCGGCAAAGAGCTTGCGGGTGGCGATATTGACGCCCTTGTCGGTGGCCTGGGCCGAAAGTACGACGGCAACCAGCAACTGGAAGGGTGAGGCGTACTCCAGCTCGGTGGTGGGTTGAGGGTTCGCGTCCCGCAGGCGGCGGAAAGCCTCTGCCACCGCAACGAGCTTCATGTCGGGCATCAGGTGGATTCAACCGATGAGGCGACCGAGACTTGGACAGGGGGCGGGTTGGCGCGGGCGCGAGCCTGCTTGCGGGCCTCGATCCAGTTGCGACCGGCGATCAGGAAGCCCAGGGCGATGAACGCACCCGGTGGCAGGATGGCAATCAGGAAGCCCGGGTAGGCTTCGCCGAAAAGACTGAGGCCCTCCATCCCCGGGAGGACCATCTCGATGCCGGAAAACAGGGTGCCGCTGCCAATGATCTCGCGCATGGCACCGAGCACCGCAAGGACCAGTGTGAGGCCGACGCCCATTGCAATGCCATCCACCGTGGAGTTTGCCGGTTCGTTCTTGGCGGCAAAGGCTTCGACCCGGGCGAGCACGATGCAGTTGGTGACGATCAAGGGAATGAAGATCCCGAGCACCAGGTAGAGTTCGTGGAGATAGGCATTGAAGGCCAGGTCGACGACGGTGACGAGGGCGGCGATGATCAGGATGAAGACTGGGATGCGGATCTCGTAGGGGATGAAGTTGCGCAGGGCCGAGATTGCCAGATTGGCGAGCGCCATGACCAGGATGGTGGCGAGTCCGAGGCTCACTGCATTGACCACGTTGGTGCTGATGGCGAGGATGGGGCACAGGCCGAGGATCTGGACGACGCCGGTATTCTGCTTCCAGATACCGTTCCAGGCGATTTCCTTGTGGGCTTGAAAGTCCATGGCGGTCTCCCGTCAGAGCGGGCCGCCGCTCTTGGCGGCGAACAGGCGGTTCTGATTGTCGGCCGCAAAGCGGGCTGCGCGGGCGACGGCGTTGGTGACGGCGCGGGCGCTGATGGTGGCGCCCGTGTGGTAGGTGATCTGCCCGCCATCTTTCCTGACCTTGCAGGCAGGTAGATCAGCGGCTTTCAGGGTGGAGAACTGGGCGATCCACGGCGACTTCTTGTCCTTGTCCTTCCTGGGGTCGATATAGTCGCCCAGGCCGGGAGTTTCCCGGTGGCTGACTGCGCGCACTCCGGATACGCTGCCATCGGCATGGATGGCGACAATCAGGTCGATACGGCCGCTGTAACCATCCGGTGCGGTGGCCTCGAGCAGCAAGGCGGCAGCTTGCCCTGCCTTGCGAGCACGATAAACGCGTCCGCCGCTGTCCAGGCCTAGTTCGCGGGTGGGGCCAAGTTGAACATAGTCTTCCAGCAGGGCGTTGTCGTAGGCGGCGGCGGGCAGCACTTCCGAGATGAGCTTCATCTTCTCTTCTGTGGCTGAGGCCTGGATCTGTTCACGGGTGGCGTCGTAGGTGAAGGCCATCACCGCCGTGAAGATCACGGTGAAGGCCACCATCACCCCGCCGGTACGGGCGGAAAGGCCGAGGGCAGTGGTTTCGCTCATGGGCCGTCAGT
Source organism: Zoogloea sp. (assembly GCA_016790385.1). Lineage (GTDB taxonomy): Bacteria > Pseudomonadota > Gammaproteobacteria > Burkholderiales > Rhodocyclaceae > Zoogloea. Next base: position 23,042 of record JAEUNV010000378.1, on the reverse strand, counting down.
CCTTCTTGTGACCGAAAACGGGGGCCTGGGTCTTCATGTCGATGATCGGCACCAGAATGTTCATCAGCAGGGTCGCAAAGGCGATGCCGTCCGGGTAGGCGCCAAAGGCACGAATCACATAGGTGAGCACCGCCGCCCCCGCCGCAAACAGCAGCTTGCCGCGCGCCGTGGTGGCGCCCGAGACCGGGTCGGTCAGGATGAAGAAAGCCCCGAGCATGGCGCCACCCGAGGCGAGATGAAAGAGCGGAGAGGCGAAGCCCTCCGGGCGCAGGCTCCAGAGCAGCCCGGCCGTGGCAAAGAGCGCGCCGCAAAAGGCCGCGGGAATGTGCCACGTGATGATGCGGCGCTGGATCAGCCACAGACCGCCAAGGAGATAGCCGAAGGCGACCCATTCACCGCCCTTGCCCCCCAGGAGACCGAAGGCCGGGCCGTCCATAAGCTGGGCGGCGCGCAGGCCATGCAGCTCTGAGTCCGGGCTTGCGGCGCTGCGTAGTGCAGTGCGAAGGGCATCCAGCGGCGTGGCGCCCGTGATGGCATCCACGTGGCGGGCGCCGCCGAAAATCAACTCGATCTGAGTCTTGAAATCGAGCTGACCGGCTGCCGGCCATTGGGACATCAGTGCCGGATAGGCAACAATCATCAGGCAGAAAGCTGCCATGGCGGGGTTGAAGGGGTTTTGACCGAGGCCGCCGTAGAGCTGCTTGACAATGACCACGGCGAGCAGGGTGCCGGTGACCGTCAGCCACCACGGAGCGATGGGGGGGAAGGTGAGGGCGATCAGCCACGCTGTGACGATGGCCGACAGATCGGTGAGGAAGAGCGCCTTCGGCTTGCCACGGATGGCCAGCATGGCGGCCTCTCCGGCCAGCGCGGCGACGCTGGCGATGGCGAGCTGGACGAGGATGCCTGCGCCAAAGAACCACACGTAGGCGGCGATACCGGGCACCAGGGCCAATAGCACCTGGAGCATGACGCTCTGGACGCTGGCCGGCTTGCGAATGTAAGGCGAGTTGATCATGGGGGGCTCCGGGCGGCGCGTTCAGGCCTGGCCGGCCGGGGGATGGGGATCGGATGAGGCTTCCCGGGCAGCGTGACGACGGGCATCAATGGCGGCCATTTCGGCCTGCACGTCCGGGCTGGTAACGTCCAGGTTCTTCGGGGCCACCTGGGCTTTTTGCAGGCGCGCCTTCTCCATGGCCGCTTCGATCAGGGCGCGTTTAGCATCATCGCCACCGGGCTTGGTTACGGCAGCAGCCGCGCCCGGGGGGGCTGTGGCTGTGTCGCCAGCGACCTTTTCGCGCGTTGCTGCCGCTTTGGCGGCGAGCTTTTCGGCTTTCTCCTGCTTTTCCCGCTCCTGCCGGAGGTTTTTGAATTCGAAGCGCTCCCGGGCGGTGTCGGCGGCTTCCTTCTCCCGTTCGCGGGCCCAGATTTCGCTCTTGGAAAAGCGGAAATAGTCCACCAGCGGTATGTGTGAAGGGCACACGAAACTGCAGCAACCGCATTCAATGCAATCGAAGAGGTGGTATTCCTGGGTTTTGCCGAAGTTCCTGGCGCGGGAGAACCAGTACATTTCGAAGGGGGCAAGGTCGGCCGGGCAGGCCTTGGCGCATTCTCCACAGCGGATGCAGGGCATCTCGGGCGGCGGGGGCGGAAAAAGAACCGGGCTGCCCACCAGGATGCAGTTGGTGGCCTTCACAACAGGTACGTCGAAGGCCGGCATGCGCACACCCATCATGGGGCCGCCCATGATGTAGCGGTCGGTGTCGGGGCGGGCACCCGCGAGGCGCACCACATGGTCCATCGGCGTCCCGATGAGGACATCATAATTGCGAGGCGCGTCCACATTACCAGCCACGGTGACGACGCGAGAGATCAGCGGACGACCGTGTTCAAGGGCATCGTGGATGCTGTAGGCCGTACCCACGTTGAAACACTGCACGCCAAAATCAGTGGAACGGCGCCCGTGGGGGACTTCGATACCGGTAAGAACACGGATGAGCTGTTTGGCGCCGCCTGCGGGGTAGCGGGTGGGGATGGCCAGGGCTTCGATGCCTGGCTCGCCAGCCGCGGCGATGGCTGCACGGACAGCGGCGAGCGCTTCCGGCTTGTTGTCTTCGATACCGATCAGCACGTCCCGGGCCTGGAGCATGTGGCGCATGGCGCTGATGCCCTTGAGCATGTCGGTGGCGCGCTCGCGCATGAGCATGTCGTCGCAGGTGATGAAAGGCTCGCATTCGGCACCGTTGATCACCAGTGTATCGAGCTTGCCTTCCTTGCCCGGCTTGAGTTTGAGATGGCTGGGGAACACCGCGCCGCCCAGACCCACCACGCCGGCGTCACGCAGGTAATCACGCAACTCGTCGGGTGTGGCAGCCCGGACATTGATCCGGTCGAGTTCGCCCCAGCGGTCTTCTCCGTCCGGTTCAATAACGACAGACAGAGTGGTGAGGCCCGATGTATGGGGCATGACGGCCGGCAGGACGTCGCGAACGATGCCGGAGGTGGAGGCGTGGACGGCGGAGGACAAATTGCCGTCGGCACCGCCAATGCGCTGGCCCTTGAAGACTTGATCGCCGGGTTGGACCAGCGGGCGGGGATGACCACCCACTGACTGATGCAGCGGAATCACCAGCCTGTCCGGCAGGGGAACGGATGCGATGGGGGCGGTGGTGGAGTGCGCCTTGTTGGTTGGCGGCTTCACGCCTCCATGGAACTTGAAGAGTTTGCGCAGCATGTCAGAGCGGTCCGGGCGCCGGCAGGGATCGATTGGCCCTTATTGGGCTGCTTTCGGGTTGAGCGATAGGGGATTTCATACTAGGCGGCCTGCTTGATCTGGAAGACCGGGTAGCGCCATTTCCAGGTGTCCACCGTTTCGACGATGGGTTCCATGGTGATGCAATCCACGGGGCAGGGGGCAAGGCAAAGCTCGCAGCCGGTGCAGTCGGCGGCAATGATTGTGTGCATCTGCTTGGCGGCGCCCACTATGGCGTCCACCGGGCAAGCCTGGATGCACAGGGTGCAGCCGATGCAGGTGGCTTCGTCGATCACCGCGACTGATTTGGGTTTTTCAACACCGTGTTCTTCGGAAAGCGGCTTGAACTCGCGCCCGAGCAGATCGGCGAGCTTGCGGATACCCTCTTCGCCGCCCGGAGGGCATTGATTGATCTCCGCCTCGCCACCCGCGATCGCGTTGGCGTAAGGGCGGCAGCCCGGAAATCCACATTGCCCGCATTGGGTCTGCGGAAGAATGGCGTCGATTTTGTCTACAAGGGGGTCGCCTTCGACCTTGAACTTGATCGAAGCAAAACCCAGCCCGGCCCCAAGGAGCAGGGCGATGCCGGTCATGACGAGGAGAGCGGTGAGCATGGTTCGGTGCGGAAGCTCAGTGATACTTGTCGAGGCCGGCAAAGCCCATGAAGGCCAGGCTCATGAGGCCGGCGGTGACCATGGCGATGGCCGTGCCCTTGAATGGCGCGGGGATGTCGGCGCCGTCGAGGCGTTCGCGAATGCCAGCAAAAAGAACGAGGACGAGGGAGAACCCGACGGAACTGCCGAAACCGAAAAGCAGGGATTCGAGCAGATCGTGATGCAAGGCGACATTGAGCAGGGGGATGCCCAGTACGGCACAGTTGGTGGTGATCAGCGGCAGGTAGATGCCAAGCACCTGGTGCAGTACGGGGCTGGTCTTCTGGATGACCAGCTCTGTGACTTGCACGATGGCGGCAATGATCACGATGAAGGCGAGAGTGCGCAGATAGTCGACGCCCGCGGGAACAAGGATGTAGTGATCCACCAGATAGCTGGTGCCACAGCCCAGCGTGAGTACGAAGGTGGTTGCGGCACCCATCCCGACGGCCGTGTCGAGTTTCTTGGAAACCCCCATGAACGGACATAGACCAAGGATGCGGACCAACACAACGTTGTTAACCAGGACAGCGCCAAGAATCACAAAAAGGTAGCTGGTCATGTCAGCTGCACCGGTGGGTGGGCGAATCGAAAGGCAGAAGCGGGATTATCCCGTGCCCACTGACGAGGGCTCAAGCCTGCTGTGAATGGGGGCATTCCGGTGGTGAACATCAGGTGTTGTAGTCGCGGGTTTCCGCAACCGCCTCACGAACCAGGGCAGGGCCGCGGTAAATGAGGCCACTGTATATCTGCACCAGTTTCGCGCCGGCATCGAGCTTCGCGCGGGCCTGGCGGCCGTCAAAGACCCCGCCGGCAGCGATGATGGGCAACTCGTTTTGGAGGGCTTTCGCCAGGGCTGCAACGATGGCGGTGGAGGCTTCGAACAGGGGGGCGCCGGACAGGCCGCCCTGTTGATCCCCATATGGCACCCCCTGGACTTTGTCCCGTGCCAGGGTGGTGTTGGTGGCGATCACGGCGTCAATGCGGTGGCGGCGCAGGGCATCGGCAATATTGGTGATCTGGGCATCGTCGAGATCGGGGGCGATCTTGAGGGTGATTGGCACGTAACGTCCGTGTTTGTCGGCCAACTGGGCCTGCCGTGCCTTGAGTTGGCCGAGGAGGGCGTCAAGCTCGGATTCACCTTGCAGCTGGCGCAGGTTTTTGGTGTTGGGCGACGAGATATTGACGGTGATGTAGCTTGCCAGGGGGTAGGCTTTATCGAGACAGATCAGATAGTCGTCAGCGGCGCGCTCAATGGGTGTATCTGCATTTTTGCCGATGTTGATGCCGAGTATGCCCTTGAACTTCATGGCCTCGACGTTGCTGATGAGCGCGTCGATACCGTGGTTGTTGAAGCCCATGCGATTGATGATCCCCTTGACCTCGGGCAGCCGGAACATGCGAGGTTTGGGGTTGCCGGGCTGGGCGCGGGGGGTGATGGTGCCGATTTCGATGAAGCCGAAACCCATTCGTGCAAGGCCATCGATGATCTCGCCGTTCTTGTCGAGGCCCGCGGCCATACCGATTCGGTTGGGGAAGTTTAAGCCCATCACTTCGACCGGGCGCGCGGGGAGCGGCTTGCCGGCGGGTAGCATACGCCCGGCGACGTTCAGACCGGCAAGGGCGGTCTCGTGGGCGGTCTCCGCATCGAGGGAGAAAAGGACAGGACGGGCGATTTCGTAGAGCATCCGGCATTCTACCGCAGTGCGGAAAAGCTTTGTTTTTCGGGCTCAATCGAGCGCGAAGCGTACCTGCATGCCGATGTATCCGCTGTAACCGGGTAGATTGGGAATGGCGACGAGATTGGCGCCGAAACGACCGGACTGCACCGACGCTGCGGGAAGAAGCAAAACCGGTGACGGGTAGCCAGTGGCAAGAAGTCCGAATACGCCGAGGCGCAGGGGCCCGAGTTCCAAGGGCATCCAGCGTGCGCCAGCATAGACGGTGTGGCGATCATAGCTGTTGCGAAAATAGCCCGCCGTGGCAACCCAGGGTGTGCCGGTGAATTCCTTTTCGATGCCCGCTCCAGGGTTGATCTCCCTCCAGTCGCGACGATCAGGCTGGAAGTGGTGTGATGCCCCGGAAAGTACCAGCCAGTAGCGTCCTGGCGACTCGAGGAGCCCCTCTCCGTGGGCACTGAGAGCCATGACGCCCAGAGCGATCAGCGCAATGGACTTCAGGGTGAAATGGCACGCCGGGGTCATTCGAGTTGAGCGATGTCGGCATCGGAAAGGGTTTGCCATTGTCCGCCGACCCGACCCTGAAGCGGTCTGAAGCGGGCTTTGTAGGCCATCTTCCGGCTTTCGCGTATCCAGTAGCCCAGATAGAGGTAGGGAAGCTTGAGCTCGCGACAGACTTCAATCTGCCACAGGACACCAAACGTACCCAGCCCTGGCCCCGAAGCATCGGGCTCATAGAAGGTATAAACGCTGGACAGGCCGTCGGTAAGGCAGTCGATGACGCTGACCATGCGCAGGATCCCATTTTCCCGGAACTCGATGAGCCGGCTATCCACATGGCTTTGCAGCAGAAAATGGGCGTACTGCTCGCGGTTGTCCTGGTCCATGCCGCCTCCAGCATGGCGGGTTGCCTGATAGCGCTGGTAGAGGAGGTAGTGTTCCTCGATGAAATCGAGCGGCATCTCCCTGGGCTGGAGATGCCCGCAGGCGGTCAAAGCCCGGCGTTGGCTGCGGGAGGGGCGGAATGCGGCGACGGGAATGCGTACCGGGATGCAGGCGCGGCAGGCGTCACAATACGGTCGGTAGGTGAAGATGCCACTGCGTCGGAAGCCGCTATGAACCAATTCACTGTAGAGAGGCGTGTCAATGAGGTGACTGGGGGTGGCGACCTGGGAGCGAGCTTGCCGATCGGGCAGGTAGGAGCACGCGTAAGGCGCGGTCGCATAGAACTGCAGCAGCGAATAGGGGTAGTCCTTGAGCATCGAATGCTAGGTCCACGGGTGGTTGGCGCCATCCTCCGGCCAGCGTGCTGGCGTTGTATCGGCCTCGGCGTGGGCATCCAGCAGCCTCGCGAAGGCCTCTCGGGGAATCTCTCGACCCCCGAGGGAGGTCAGGTGTTGCGTCGTCATTTGACAATCTAACACGCGAAAATTGTGTTGCTCAAGAAAGCGTGCAAGGTGGGCAAAGGCAATCTTCGAGGCGTCTGTACGCCGGCTGAACATGGACTCGCCAAAAAATGCCTTGCCGATGGCCATGCCGTATAGACCCCCGACCAGTTGCCCATCCATGTAGGTTTCGACGCTGTGAGCATAGCCGAGCCTATGCATGCGGATGTAGGCGGCCTGGATGTCCGGCGTGATCCAGGTGCGTCCGCCGGGTTCTCGAGGGGCGGCGCAGGCGCGGATGACCGCGGGAAAATCGTGATCGAGGCGAACCTCGTAGTTTCGCTTGCGGAGCGTCTTGCGCAGCGAGCGGCTGGGAGTCACTTCGTCGGGAAAGACCACCATGCGGGGGTCAGGACTCCACCAGAGAATGGGCTCCCCCTCATTGAACCAGGGAAAGATACCCCGTCGATATGCGGCCAGCAGCCATTCCGGAGTGAGGGCCCCGCCTGCCGCGAGGAGTCCGTTGGGTTCGCGCAGGGCGCGTGTAAGTGGGGGGAATGCCGGGTGCTCACCGAGCCAGGGGATCATGATGCTCGCTACCCGGCTTTGTAGGGCACGAGTACCACATGATGCCCTGTGCGCCGACCCGGAGAGGGCTCAGTTGGCTTGAGTCTGGCGCGATTGCGTGCCGGGAAGGACGCGCCGGGCGCCGTCATAGCGGGCTGCCCAATAGCTGATGCGCATGTCTTCGACACGCACGACTCCGCCGGTGGATGGGGCATGGACAAACTGATTGTTGCCGAGATAGATGCCGACGTGGGAAAAAGTGCGTCTCATCGTGTTGAAGAACACCAGATCGCCTGGCTTCAATTCGGTAAGGCTGACTTTTTCCCCCATCTGGGCCATCTCGGCCGCTGTTCGAGGCATTCCGAACCCGAACGCATCGGCAAAAACCTTGCCCACGAAGCCACTGCAGTCAAAGCCGGTGAGCGGGCTGGTGCCGCCCATGCGATAGGGAACGCCAAGGAAATTCAGGCTCCGGTCGACGAGCGTGCGCACCGAATCGGTGTAGCGCTCGAAAACCGAGGTGGCGGAGGCTTCGTCGGTGCCCCGGTTGGGAAGCTCGGACGCGAGGACCGCACCGGTGGAGGCGATCGCTACAAAAAAGCCGATTATCGTCTTCTTGATAGGCATCGGGCGAATATACCTCCGCGGGCAATAAGTGTAAATAATTTCGACAAATCTATTTATGCTGTCATGCAACATGTGCATTGCTCCACGGCATGCCTGGGCGGACGTGGTTAGCATGAGCCTGCACTGGTCGCGGGCAGCAAGGTTGGGGAGACCGCGCGGGAGGCAGGCTGAACCGGTCGGCGTGTCTCCACGAAAGGGCCCTTCGGTTTTTCCAGGCTGAGCGCCCGCGCCAGTCGCACCAGCGTCGTTCAGGCAAACAGTTTGAGAATGCCGTCGAGCCCTGCGTGGCTGATGGCATGTGTGGCCTGTTTTCTCACCACGGGTTTGGCATGGTAAGCAATGCCAATCCCCGCTTCAGCCAGCATGGGCAGGTCGTTGGCGCCATCTCCCGCCGCAATGACGCTTTCACGAGGAAAGCCATGGTGCTCGCACACGAGCCGCAAAGTGTGCCGCTTGGCTTCTCCGTCTATCACCTCGCCTTTGACCCGGCCAGTCAATTCCCCTTTCCGGATCTCCAGTTGATTGGCCACGGCATAATCGAAGCCGAGCTGCTTCTGTAGGCGTTCGGTGAAGTAGGTGAAGCCACCGGAGACCAGCACGGTCACGAGGCCAGCTTGCTTCAGGCCGGCCATCAGCGTCTCTGCGCCCGGATTGAGGCGTAGGCGCTTGTGAAAAACCTGCGCCAAGGCTTCTTCCGGCAAGCCCTTGAGCAGGGCGACACGCCGGGTCAGGGATTCGCGAAAATCCAGCTCCCCGCGCATTGCGGCTTCGGTGATGGCGGCGACCTCCGCCTTGAGGCCTTGCATGTCCGCGATTTCGTCGATGCACTCGATGCTGATGAGCGTCGAATCCATGTCGGTGACGAACAGACGGAAATTCTTCAGCTGGCGGTTATCCGGGACGAAGGCAAAGTCCAACTGGTGGGTTTCGCAATACGTCTCCAGGTCGGGGTGGGGCTGGGCGCCGATCAGCCGGAAGGCGTTGTTGCCAAGGCGGCCGAGTCCTTCCGATCCGGTCATTGTGGCGAGATCCTTGAGCGCCCGGGTTTCGACTTTGGGCCCCTGGACGACCAGATTCATCAGGTCAGGCTCCGCTTTGGCAGGATCTCCCGGAGGATGTCGCGGGTGCTGCGGATCATGCTTTCGGTGGTGGTCCAATCGACGCACGCGTCGGTGACCGAGCAGCCGTAGCGTAGCTGAGACAGGTCTGCGGGAATTGACTGGTTGCCGGATTCAATGTTGCTTTCGATCATCAGACCGACGATGGAGCGATTGCCTTCGCGGATCTGATGGGCGACGTCACGCATGACAAGTGGCTGATACTCCGGGTTCTTCCAGGAGTTGGCGTGGGAGCAGTCAATTACGATATTGGCGGGCAGTTTGGCTTTTCCGAGGGCTTTTTCCGCCAACGACACGGATACGGTGTCGTAGTTGGGGCGGCCGCCACCTCCACGTAGCACCACGTGGCCGTAGGCATTGCCGCGGGTTCGGATCACGGACGACTGGCCGTGACCGTTGATGCCAAGAAAACTGTGCGGATGCGACGCGGAAAGAATGCCATTGACGGCGGCGTCGAGCGATCCGTCGGTGCCGTTCTTGAATCCGACCGGGGTGGAGAGGCCGGAGGCCATTTCCCGGTGGGTTTGGGATTCGGAGGTGCGGGCGCCGATGGCTGTCCAGGCGATGAGGTCGCCGTAATACTGTGGAGCGATGGGGTCCAGGGCTTCAGTGCCGGTCGGCAGGCCGACTTCGTTCACTTCAAGCAGAAAGCGACGTGCCCGTTCCATGCCTTCGTCGATGCGGAAGGAATCGTCCATGTAGGGGTCGTTGATGTAGCCCTTCCAGCCGGTGGAGGTGCGGGGCTTCTCGAAGTAAACACGCATGACCAGCACCAGGGTGTCCGAGACCTCATCGGCCAGCTTTTTGAGGCGGCGGGCATAGTCAATGCCGGCGATAGGGTCGTGGATGGAGCAGGGGCCGACCACGACGAATACCCGCGGGTCCTTGTGGTCGAGAATGGCCTGCAGCGTCTGACGGCCTTCGGTGACCACCTTGGCGGCGGCTTCGCTGAGGGGCAGGCGGGCAGTGATCTCGTCCGGCGAAGGCATGCGGTCGAAGGCCGCGATGTTCAGGTTTTCAGTCTTGGAGTTGGGCATGGCGGACTCGCTGTCTGGGTAGCGTAATCCACCATTTTACCTCGAAGTGATGTTCCTGATCGCGTGTCGAGTCAGACCCAGCACCGAGGGCAGCTGGCAGTCCACGAAATCGGGTTGGCGCAGGCTGCGGCTGATCCATACGGTTTTCATACCCAGGCGCTTGGCGGTGCGAAGGTTCTCGGCGCTGTCTTCCACGAGGATGCAGCGCTGCGGGTTGAGCCGGTGGTCTTTGATCAGATGATGAAAGCCGGCGGGCTTGGGCTTGGGATGAAAGCGCATCTGTTCAACCGAATAGACGTCGGCAAACAGCTTGCGGATGCCCATTACGGCCAGCACAGCTTCGGCGTAGTGGCGCGGACCGTTGGAGAACACGATCTTCTTGCCTGGAAGGCGGCGCAACAGGTGGCGCACGGCACTGTCGAAAACGACCATGCGCGCCAGGTCGGGAAACTGATGCGTGTCGTGTAGAAAGTGCTCGGGCCGGGTGCCATGGTGGCGCATCAGGCCGGTGAGGGTGGCACCGTAACGCTTCCAGTAGTCCATGCGCAGCCGGTTCGCGTCCCGCTCGTCGAGATCCAGGTGGCGCATGAGGTAGGCGGTCATGCTGCGGTTGATGTGCGGAAAGATGTGCGGGCTGGCGTTGTGCAGCGTGTTGTCCAGGTCGAAGAGCCAGGTCGGATGCATGGTCTAACCGGCCTTGCGTTCGAAGCGGACGATGGCACGGCCATCATCCATGACCTTGGGAGCGGCTTTCCAGGCATGGCCATAGACGACCTCGACGGTGGCGGGCAGGCGGCCATTCCGGCGCAGTTGCTCGTAGTTGGCCCGCACGCCTGCCCAGTGGGCTTTGCCGACGAGGCCGCGGGGGCGGCTCAGGGCGGCGTTGGCGGAGCCGCTGGTACGCAGGTCGCGGAACAGGTCGTCCAGGCTGGTGTAGGTGACCGTGAGCATCTCCATGTCCATTACTGGGTCTGAGAAGCCCGCGCCAACCAGGGCATCGCCCAGGTCGTGCATGTCGATGAAGCGGTTCAGGTGTTCGGCGTTCGATGGGGGCAGGGCCGCGCGGAACTCCTTGAGGGTGTCCGGACCGAGGGTGGAGAACATGAGCAGGCCGCCAACCTCCAGGACGCGGTGCATCTCCTTCAGGGCCGGAAGCGGGTCGTGCAGCCACTGAAGCATCAGGTTCGACCAGACCAGGGATACGGTTGCGCGGGCCAGGGGTAGTGCGGTGGCGTCAGCGCAGATGAACTCGGGTTCGGCAGGTTTGCCGAAACGCAACAAGCGTTTGAGCAGTCCATTATCACCCCGAGCCTGGGCGAGCATGGCCGCGGCGCTGTCAACGGCAATCCGGGGTACGCCCGGGTAACGCTCGGCAAACGCGGCGAGATCGGGGCCAGGGCCACAGCCCAGGTCGAGGATGCGCCTGGGTTCGATACGGATGTAGTCGAGGCGCTCGCCCATGCGCCTCGAAATCTCCCGGGCCAGGGTGTCGACCGAGGCGTAGCCGGTAGCGGCCTGCTCGGCCCGACGCCGCACAAGGCGTGGGTCAAGCTGGAAGTCCGGCAGAGTCATCGCGCTGCGGCAGGCCTCAGACGGACTTGAGCCCGAGACGGGCGAACAGCGCGTCGTCGGAGTCGGCGTCCGGGTTGTCGGTGGTCAGCAGGCGCTCGCCGTAAAAGATAGAGTTGGCGCCTGCCATGAAGCACAGGGCCTGGATGCCCTCGCCCAGCTCCTGGCGGCCGGCGGACAGGCGCACGTAGCTCTCGGGCATGGTGATCCGGGCTGCGGCGATCATGCGCACAAAGTCGAAGGGGTCGATGGGCTCGGCCTTGTCGAGGGGCGTGCCTTCAACCTGCACAAGGTTATTGATGGGCACGGAATCCGGCGGGGGGTTCATGTTGGCGAGTTCGGCCAGCAGCGCCGCACGGCTCTTCTTGGTCTCGCCGAGCCCCACGATGCCGCCGCAGCACACGTTGATGCCAGCATCACGCACCTTGTCGAGGGTGTCGAGACGGTCTTTCAAGGTGTGAGTGGTGATGATCTGGCCGTAGAACTCGGGTGAGGTGTCGATGTTGTGATTGTAGTAATCGAGGCCCGCATCCTTGAGCTGCTCGGCCTGGCCGTCCTTCAGCATGCCCAGGGTAACGCAGGTTTCAAGTCCGAGCGCCTTCACTTCACGCACCATATCGAGAACGGGAGCGAGGTCTTTCTCCTTAGGCCCTCGCCAGGCTGCGCCCATGCAGAAGCGAGATGCTCCCTTGGCCTTGGCCGCGCGGGCATTCTCGAGTACTTCGTTCAGGGGTAGCAGGGCCTCTTTTTCCAAGCCCGTGTCATAGCGGGCCGATTGGGAACAGTATCCGCAGTCTTCGGAACAGCCCCCGGTCTTGATGGACAAAAGGGTGGAGCGCTGTATGGCGTTTGGGTCAAAATGCTGTCGATGCACCTGTTGGGCCCGGAACAGCAGATCGTTGAAGGGCAGGGCAAACAGGGCCTCGATTTCCGCGACACTCCAGCGCTTGCGGGGGGCTGCCTGGGCGGTGGTGGGTGTGTTGTCTGCGTGGGCGACGGTGGCGGTCATGGTCTTGCACCCTTTTTGTAGGCTGTAATTTTGAATTACGAAGCTCTCAAGTTTCCCTGAAGGGGTCTGGAGTTGTCAAATCAAGCGGTCGGATGGCGGTCGTGGGCGGGTACCGCGGCGCAGGTCTTCTTCCCCCAGCAGTGCTTCGCCTGCGGTGCCCGAAGTGGCAGCGCGGTGTTATGCGCAGACTGTTTGCAGACCTTGCCGGGTCGAGGGCAGGCGCGTTGCCCGGTCTGCGGCATTGCCCATCCCACGGGGGGTATGTGTGGCGCTTGCCTCAGTCATCCCCCTTCCTATGACCGGACCCTGGCGGTCTTGGATTATGGCTTCCCCGTTGATCGCCTTGTCCAGGCGTTGAAGTACGGGCATCGCCTGTCGGTGAGCCGGCTGTTTGTGGATCTGCTGGCAGCCCAGAGCGTGCCTGAGGCGGATGTGATCATTCCCATGCCGCTGCATGTCGCGCGTCTTTGCCGTCGGGGCTTCAACCAGGCTGCGGAGCTGGCACGGCCCTTGGCACAGCGCTGGGGTTTGCCTGTGGTCCTGGATGGTGTGACCCGTGATGTGGATACGGTCCCTCAGGCCGGGCTCCCGTGGAAGGTGCGCGCAGCGAATGTGCGCGGCGCGTTTCGGGTAACGACACGTGTTGAAGGGTTGCGTGTGGTGGTGGTGGATGACGTCATGACCACCGGCGCGACCCTTGCCGAACTTGCCCGAAGCCTGAAAGGGGTCGGCGCTGCGAGTGTGGAGAACCGGGTGTTGGCGCGCACACCACGGCCGGGTTGATCCCGTGGGGCGCGGCGTGCACAATCCGCGCCCATGTTCCATGTCGTTCTCCATCAGCCGGAAATTCCCCCCAATACCGGCAACATCATGCGCATGTGCGCCAATTCCGGCGCGCGGCTGCATCTCGTCAAACCCCTCGGCTTTACCCTTGAGGAAAAGCAGCTGGTGCGCGCCGGCCTGGACTACCGGGACATGGCGGTGGTTACCGTGCATGAGGACTGGGTGAGTTGCCGGGCGGGGTTCGCTGGGCAGCGGATCTTTGCCCTCACCTCCCACGGTGGTCGCAGCTATGCCGAGGTGTCGTTCTTGCCCGGTGATGTGTTTGTCTTCGGCTCGGAATCCCGGGGGCTGCCGCCTGAGTTGCATGCCGAATTCAATGGAGAGCAACGCCTGCGCATACCGATGCGCCCCGATAACCGCAGCCTCAATCTTTCGAACGCGGCGGCCGTCGTGGTGTATGAGGCGTGGCGGCAAAACGGCTTTGCCGGCGGGGGCTGAAAGCCATCCGCCGCGCAGCCCGCTTGGTCATTCCTGTTTGGGGTCGCGGGCGAGCAGTTGTTCAACTGCATCGCGGGCCGACAGGCTGCCGGCCAGCACTCGATCAACGGCCCGGGTGATGGGCATATCCACGCCCAGATGCGCGGAGAGTGCCGACACTTCTCGGGTCGTGCTGACACCTTCGGCTACGTGGCCCAGGGCGTGAAGAATATCTGGCAGCGTCTTGCCTTCAGCCAGCATCAGTCCAACACGTCGATTGCGCGAGAGGTCGCCGGTGCAGGTGAGAACCAGGTCGCCCAGTCCGGCAAGCCCCATGAAGGTATCGCGCCGACCGCCCAGAGCCATGCCCAGGCGTGTGATCTCGGCAAGGCCGCGAGTGATCAGCGCGGCCCGGGCGTTGAGCCCGAAGCCCATGCCGTCAGCGACTCCGGCCGCAATGGCCATGACGTTCTTGACTGCACCGCCCACTTCGGCACCAATCAGATCGTCATTGGCGTACAAGCGCAGCCGGTTGTTGTGCAGCACCTGAACCCAGTGGCGGGCGAACGCGATGTCGCGGGCGGCGATGGTGACTGCGGCAGGCAGACCCTGGGCCACCTCCGCGGCAAAGCTGGGCCCGGTGAGCACGCCGCAGGGTGCGTCAGCACCGAGTTCTTCCTCGACGATCTGGTGGGGTAGTTTGGCCGTGCCGGCCTCAAGGCCCTTGCAGGCCCATAGCAATGGCGTTGCCGGTGCGGCTGTGCGGAGGGCGCGGGCGGTGCTGCGCAAGCCGGCGAGCGGCGTGACAACGAGGTGCAGGTCGGCCTGGGCCGCCACATCAAGGTCATCGCTGAATTGCAGGCCGGAGGGTAGGGCAATGCCGGGCAGATAACGCCGATTCTCGCCATCCTGCCTCAGGGAGGCAATTTCGGACGATTCCCGGCTCCACAGAACGACGTCGTGGTTGCGGCTGAAGGCGATTGCCAGGGCGGTGCCCCACGCTCCGGCACCGAGAACGGCGATGCGCATGGTGCTTAAAGCCCCCAGACCTGATTGACGCGAACGAAGCCGATGCTGCCGTCCCGGTGCTTGACCTTGACCCAGCCATCAGCAGGCGCTTCCGAAAGCTCGAGAACCACATCCTTGATGGCCTCAAAGGCGAGGGGGGCCAAGGGGTCGGGTTTCTGCCGGATGTCGGCGCGCGGGGCCGTGATGATAAGCGTGCGCTTGTCTGAGAGCTGGCGGCGCTCAAGCCATAGCAGGCTTCCGCCTGGCTCGCGCACCTTGACCCAGCGGTCGATGTTCACCACGGTCTCGACCGGCGTGTAGCGTTGGATGACGAACAGCGCTTTGCCCTGCTTTGACGGCGCGTCATACAGGATGGCCGGCTCGGCGAGGGACCGGTAGTCCGAAGCCGCTGCGCCTGCCGCCGCAAAGGCAAGCAGCAGGCCAGGCAGCGCCGCAGGGGAGAGGCGGCGCTGTGTCATTACTGAATCGGCGTGTTCGCTGCCGGCTCCTGCACTGCCTGTTGGCGATTTTGCTGGAACAGGGCTTCGAAGTTGACCGGGGCAAGAATCACCGGCTGGAAACCGGCACGGGCGACAGCGTCGGATACGGCTTCCCGGGCGTAGGGGAAGAGGATGTTGGCGCAACCGATCATCATGATGGGCTCCAGATCTTCCTGGGGAACGTTGCGGATCTGGAAGATGCCGGCCTGGGCGACTTCAACCAGGAAAACGGTTTTCTCTTCGCCGATCTTGGCGGTGACGGTGACGGTCAGCTTGACTTCAAAGACACCGTTGTCGACTGCATTGCCTTCGGTACGCAGCTGAACGCTGATCTGGGGGGCTTCCCGCTCAAGGTAGATCTGGGGAGCGTTCGGCACCTCAAGGGAGAGATCCTTGACGTAAAGCTTTTCAATGGAGAAAACGGGTTGTTCTACGGTTTCGGACATGATGGTTTTTCCGTGGATAAAAGGAATTGTGTCGCGTCAGGCGGTTTCGCCTTTCAGCAGAGGGTCGAGTCTGCCGTCGTGGTCGAGGGCGAACAAGTCGTCACACCCTCCGACGTGAAGATCGCCGATGTAGATCTGAGGTACTGTGCGCCGACCCGTCATCTCGATCATCTCGTCCCTGCGCACCGGGTCGAGGTCGACTCGCACCTTCTCGATCTCCGTGACGCCCTTGCGGCGGAGCAGGCCCTCTGCGCGGACGCAATAGGGACATACGGCGGTCGTGTACATGAGGATCTTGGGCTGCATGATCATTTCTTCCTGCGACTGATGGGCATGCCAGCCTGCTCCCAGGCGGCGATACCACCTTCAAGATTATGAACCCTGGCGAAGCCGGCCTTTTGCAGGATTCCGCAGGCCGAGGCGGAACGACTGCCGCTCTGGCAATTGAGAATGATGGGCTTGTCCTTGAATTTATCAAGCTCGCCGATACGCTTGTCGAGCTCACCGAGGGGTATATGGCGTGCGTTGAGCAGATGACCGGCGGCGTATTCCCCCGCTTCGCGGACGTCCACGACCAGCGCATCTTCGCGGTTAATAAGCATGGTGGCCTGCGCAGGCGAAACACCGCGGCCTCCCTTGAAGGAAGTGAATATGAGCAGCGAGCCGCTTACGGCGGCAAGCGCTGCCCAGTACCAGTTTTGCTGGATGAATTCCACTGAACGAACTCCGGGTATGGGGGTGGGGTCAGGCGTCGTCGTTGCAGAAGACTTCACGCATCATGACAATCAATTGCAGCGTGCGAGTGTCGCCGACACGGTAATAGACGCGGTTGGCGTCCTTGCGGGTGAGCAGCACGCCCTTGTCGCGCAGGATGGCGAGATGCTGGGAGATGTTGCTTTGCGAGGTGCCGACGGCTTCGACGATATCCTGCACACAGACTTCCTCGCTCCCGACCACGCAGAGGATCTTCAAGCGCAGGGGGTGTGAGATCGCCTTGAGCGCGCGAGCCGCCGTCTCGATGTGCTCTTGTTTGGCGATGAGATCGACAATGTCTGTTTTCACGAAATCCGCTGAGGCTAATGCTGACTGACCCGCTAAAATACCATTTTTTTGCCGGGGCGGTGTAGCGACCCCACGTGTGCCGGGTCGGGAACCTTTCCGGTTTATACTCATCTCCCAACGTGGACTGGCGCCCCTGGCGGGCGTGAAATGGCGTTCGTGGCATCGGGCCTGGCGTCAAGACGGAGACTTTATGCGCAGCAGATTGCAACAAGCCGGCCTGGTGTTCACCGGGCTTTGTGCCGGGGTCATGATCAGCCTCAATTTCTCGGCCAACGCGGACAAGGCGGCTGCTCTGGCCCCTTTGCCGGTGGAAGAGCTGCGCAACCTCGCCGATGTCTTCAATGCGATCAAGCAGGGCTATGTTGAACCGGTTGACGACAAGAAGTTGATCACCCATGCGATCAGCGGAATGTTGTCCAATCTCGATCCCCATTCCGCTTACCTTGATGCCGAAGCGTTCAAGGAGCTGCAGGTGGGCACCCAGGGGGAGTTTGGCGGTCTTGGCATCGAGGTGGGGTCCGAAGATGGTTTCGTCAAGGTCATCTCCCCGATTGAGGATACGCCGGCCTTTCGCGCGGGTATCAAAGCCGGCGACCTGATCATCAAGCTCGATGACACCCCCGTGAAGGGCATGCCCCTCAACGATGCGGTCAAACGCATGCGTGGCAAGCCCAAGACTTCCATCGTTCTGACCATCGCTCGCAAGGGCGAGGCTAAGCCCATCGTGGTCACCCTCGTTCGGGAAGTCATCAAGGTTCAGAGCGTTAAGTCCAAGCTCGTTGAGCCGGGCTATGGCTATGTGCGTGTGGTGCAATTTCAGGAGCAGACTGCCGCATCCCTCGTGCAGCATTTGGAAAAGCTGGTCAAGCAGGGAGACCTGAAAGGCTTGGTGCTGGATCTGCGCAATGACCCTGGTGGTTTGCTGCATGGAGCCGTGGGGGTTTCGGCGGCCTTCCTGCCGCCGAAGGCGTTGGTGGTGTCCACCGATGGCCGGGCCGAAGACGCGAAGCGCAAGTATCTGGCAGCGCCCGAAGACTATCTGCGCGGTGCTCGGGAGGATTTCATCCGCAACGTGCCGCCATCCATCAAGAGTGTGCCCATGGTCGTTTTGGTCAATGGAGGCTCTGCGTCCGCATCAGAGATTGTTGCCGGTGCGCTCCAGGATCACAAACGGGCGGTGGTGATGGGAACCCAAAGTTTCGGCAAGGGCTCGGTGCAGACCATACTTCCGCTTAACAGCAATGCCGCCATCAAGCTTACGACGGCCCGTTATTTCACGCCCAGCGGGCGATCAATCCAGGCCAAGGGCATCGTGCCTGACATTATTGTCGAGGAAACGCCGGGTGGCGCGTCGCGGGAGCGCGTGCGCGAGGCCGATCTGGATCGCCACTTGGGCAACGGCCGGGAAGCCGAACCGCCAAAGGTGGAGGTGGCCCCCGCTCCGAAGAAGGAGCCTGTGCCCAAGGTCAAGGACAAGCCGAAGGCGGAGCCCGACGACGAGTCCAAGCCGCCGTTCGAAATCGCCGGCAAGGATGACTATCAGCTGGCCCAGGCAGTGAATTTGCTCAAGGGCCTGCAGATCCTCCAAAATAGCGGCAAGTGACACTGATGTTGAAGGGGTGACGATGCGACGCGAGACTGCTTACAAGCTGGCTGGACGCAAGCATGGGAGTCATCATCAGGCGGGCGCGGGTATCGCGAAGACCCGCGAGATTCGCTTCAAACCCTATCCGTCCGGCCAGATTCATCAGGCCAGACGTTCGCTTGCAGCCCTCAGGGGCGTTCAGGTTGAACAAGGGCATCACGATCTTGTGCTCGTAGTCCATTACAACGTTCTCGATTACACCCTTGAGCTTCTCGAGGAAGCGCTCGTCAATGCGGGTTTTCAGCTTGAGCGCCCATTGCTCGTGCGTCTCCACCGTGCCCTGATCTACTACGTGGAAGAAACGCAGGTGCACAACCTGCGTTCGCCGGAACGCCTGATCAAGCAGTCCCACGAGGTCTATATCAGCGCCTACGCGGCCCATCCCCACGGAGATCATGACGACACTCCGCCGGATCTGCGAGAGTTCAAGTAAGGCCCTGTATCGCTGGTGCCTTCATGGCACCTCAATTCTGTTTTCAATCTCCATGAACGACGATCAGCTTCTGCGGTATTCCCGGCACATTCTTCTACCGCAGATCGGCATCGAGGGCCAGGAGGCGATCGTTGCGTCCCGGGTGCTGGTGGTGGGGGCAGGAGGGCTGGGTTCCCCTGCCGCTTTGTATCTGGCTGCGGCAGGCGTGGGTACGCTGGTTCTTGCGGATGGCGATACGGTGGATCTCACCAATCTTCAGCGGCAGATACTCCACACTCAGGACGGCGTGGGGCGCTTGAAGGTTGAGTCGGGGCGTGACAGCCTGTGGCGCCTCAACCCCGAAACGAAGGTCGTGCCACTGTCCATCAGACTCGAAGGCGCCGCGCTGGAAGAGGAGGTTGGGCTCGCCGACGTGGTGCTCGATTGCTCCGACAATTTTGCCACGCGCCATGCCATTAACCGCGCGTGTGTGTTGTCAGGCAAGCCCCTGGTGTCGGGAGCGGCAGTGCGCTTCGATGGGCAGGTCTCAGTCTTTGATTTGCGCCGTGATGACAGCCCCTGCTATCACTGCCTGTTTCCGGAAGGCGAGGATGTGGAAGAGGTGCGTTGCGCCGTGATGGGGGTATTTGCACCTATCACGGGCATCG
Source organism: Zoogloea sp. (assembly GCA_016790385.1). Lineage (GTDB taxonomy): Bacteria > Pseudomonadota > Gammaproteobacteria > Burkholderiales > Rhodocyclaceae > Zoogloea. The sequence continues at coordinate 3,645 of JAEUNV010000378.1, read as the reverse complement.
TCGGTACCGTCCAGGCTGCCGAGGCGCTCAAACTGTTGATTGGTTGTGGTGAGACGCTCACCGGCCGCCTGCTTCTGCTTGATGCATTGGGCATGGACTGGCGGACGATCCGCCTTGGGCGTGATCCGGCTTGCCCGGTGTGTCAGTCACGTCGCGCTTGACCCGGGCCTTCGGCCAGCCAGGGCCCGCCACATCAGGATCAGCCCCAGCTTCTGCTGGCCCCAGAAGTCGTTTCGGGCCGTGATCGCCTCTGGCGTGTCTTCATGTATCCCCGTGGCGGGCAATCCCGCACCCAGGTACAGGGTGCCGAACAGCGCATCCCAGAACGGGAAAAGGATTGCGAAATTGCAACCATACCGATAGCGCTTGCCCTCCGGCAGGTCGATGGCGTGGTGCCAGCGATGGTAGCGGGGGCCTACGATTAAGTACTCGCCCCAGCGCCCGAAGCCTAGCCTTGTGTTGGCATGGGACAGATTCTCCACGAGGCGGAGGGTAAGCAGCAGGCCGATGAAGTGGCCGGGGGGGACTCCGATCAGGAGGGACAGGCCGGCAAACCACACGCCTCCGATCAGATCGTCGAGCAGATGGTTGCGGGAGTCGGTCCAGAATGACATCTGGCGTTGGGAGTGATGTATTCCGTGGAGTGCCCACCACCAGCTGATGGTGTGGGACAGGCGGTGTCGCCAGTACTCGGAAAAATCCAGGATCAGCAGGTAGATCAGGAAGCTTGCCAAGGGGTGGGTGTCGAGCCCCGGCAACCAATCCTCAAGCTGCCGTGGAATCACGTCGTGAAAACGCAGCCAGCCGTCCAGAGCCATGAACGCGGGTGCCAGCAGGGCGAACACGACAACGGGGATGATTCCCAGTCGGTTGAGCAGGGTATACATCACGTCCACCCGCACGGCCTTTCGGCCACTCCATTGCTCCGCAGGCCAGAACGCTTCGAGGGGGCGCAAGATCGTGTAGGCAATGCCCAGTTCGAGAACCCCCATGAGAACGAACTCGATCCCCTCGAAGCCCATCTCCACATATCCGGCAAGGCCCAGGGCGAACAGCGCGGGCTGGACCAGTCGGTCGAACAGCCAGCCCTGCGTATTGACGAACAAGTCGGTGAGAAAAGCGTTCATGGGGCGCTCAGGCGGGCGAAGCAAAAGCCGCGGGCCTTGAGGCCGGCGATGAGGGGGTCGAGCATCGGGGCGAAGGGGTCCTGCCGGGACCAGATGCCCAGGTGGGCCATCAGGATGTCCCCATCCTTGATACGTTTCAGGGCATTTTCGAGAAGCATCGAATTGGGATGGGTTTGGGAGGGAAGCTCGTCCCCAAGAAAACCAGCAGCCGACCAATGGACATGACGATAGCCGCAGGTCTCGGCCGCTCTGCGGGTGAGGGGGGTGGTACGGCCGCCGGGGGCACGCCACAGTGGGTCAAGGGGGCGTCCGGTAAGGGCTTCAAAGCGCGTGTCGGGTGCCTTCAGCTCCGCGCAGATCTGCTCCGCGTCCAGTCGTACCACGCTGCCATCCATGAGTCGGTAGGAGACGCCACCGTCGGGACCATCCTGGCGGAAGCTGCCATGACGCCAGGTGTGGCTGCCAAAGGCGTGACCTTCGGCTACGCGCGCCCTCCAGTAGTCTCCCCATGCCGGGTCCAGGGCCTGATCGCCGCGCTGGGTCCGTTCCTGAGCGACAAAGAAGGTTGCCTTGACCTGATGTTTGCCTAGTATCGCCGCAATGGCTTCGGCATGCCGCATGTTGCCGGTATCCAGGGTCAGATACACGGTTCCATGGCAAGTCGGCGGCGTTGCGCCATGGGCAAGACTGCCCATACATGCGCACAACGCAGGCAGGATGAGGTGGATCTTTCTCATTGTCTCGGGGCGTGGCTGATGAACGACACGCCATGCGGCGAGCGACCCACCCGTATGGAATGGGAGAGCTTTTTCTGCTCCAGGTTCACGACCTGCACCTTGCGCGCAAATCGGGCGGTCGCCCACAGCTCCTTGCCGTCCTCGCGAATCTCCATGTCGTCCGGACCGCCGGGAACGTCGTAGCTCTCGACGACACTCAGATTCTGCATGTCGAGCAGCGAGATGCTGCCGCTGACGGTGCGGTTTGACACGAAGACGTGGCGGCCGTCTCCCCGGGGCAGGAAGTTGTGGGCGCCGCGGGCGGTGGTGATGCGCTTGACCGTCCGGCGGGCTCGCCAGTCGATGACCTCCACGTAGTCAGCCCCCATGATGCCCACCAAAAGATAGCGGTCGTCCGGTGTCATGTGGATTCCGGCGGGGGTCGGGCCGACCGGGTATCGCCAGGCGGTCTGGCGGCTCTTGAGATCGATGGCCAGGATCTCGTTCGAATCCTGAAGGGTGATGAAGACAAACTGGCTGGCTTTGTCGAACGCCATGTGGGAGGGGGTTTTCTCAGCGGGTATCCTGGCGATCAAGCTGAAATCGGCCGCCCGGTAAAGATCCACCCGATCAAGACGCAAGGAGTTGGCCACAAACCACGCTTTGTCCGGCGAAAAGCCGATCTGATACGGGTCTGAAATGTTCTTGATACGTTTCTGCTCCGTGCCGGTGCGTGGGTCCAGGAACACAAGTTCGTTGGAGACTGCGCACGCGACAATGACGGCGCTATCGTCGGGCATGGCCATCAGATGGTGGGGTTCCTTGCAGACGGGGGCGCGGCCGTACTCCTGGTAGGTACGGGTATCCACGAAGCTGACACTTTCATCGACCGAGTTAAGGACAATGGCGGTTTCGGCGCGAACTCCAGGGGAGGTTTGGACAAGTACAAAAGCAAGGAAGGCGATCAGGCGGAGGTGCATCGAAGAGGGCGAATTGGTCGTGGGCCTACGTTAACGTCATCCTCGCAACCAGGATGACGCGCCCGCGCCACGTATATCAAAGATTTGCAGATTGATATGCGGAAGGGGCGAGACGACGCTGATTTTCGGCGCAGGAAGTCACTCGGGCCGCGCGATGATGCGCAGATCGCGGCCGACGAGACGCACGTCACGAAAGTTGAGCGAGCGCTTTTCGGTGAGGGAGTTGATCGCCGGGAGGTTGAAAAGCCCTTGGGCGGCGTCACCCACTAGGGCTGGCGCGAGATACAGGACCAGCTCGTCGATGCAGCCTTCCCGGAGCAGCGAGCCATTGAGCTTGAATCCGCTCTCCGCAAGCACTTCGTTGAGGCCGCGACGGCCCAGCTCGTGCATCAAGGCTTGCAGATTCACCTTGCCGTCCTGGTTTGGGAGAACCATGACCTCAGCCCCGCGTCGCTCCAGAGCGGCAATGCGTTCGGCGTTGTGAATGGCAGCCGCCACAAGGACCGGCCCTCCGTCCAGCAAGCGGGCATTGAGCGGGGTGTCCAGGCGGGAGTCCACAACTACCCGGAGGGGCTGGCGCTCGGTCGGGATGGCCCTGACATTGAGTTGCGGGTTGTCGTCGCGGACTGTTCCGATGCCGGTCAGTACCGCACAGGATCGGGCGCGCCAGCGATGGGCGTCTCGACGGGCGTCATCGCCGGTGATCCACTGGGAGATGCCATTTTCCAGGGCGGTCTTGCCATCCAGGGTGGCGGCAGCCTTGAGACGAAGCCAGGGGCGCCCCCTGGTCATGCGTGAAATGAATCCGATGTTCAGTTCCCG
>JAEUNV010000370.1 GCA_016790385.1 Zoogloea sp. | reverse complement strand
ACCCGGCCGCCGCTGCGCCTGCTTGATGCCGGCCCCCCCCTGCGCCGGGTCAGCATCCGCGCGGACGGCCGCCAGCTCGCCGCGGCGGGCCTCGACGGCCGCATCCACCTGTGGCGCCTGCCCGATGGCGCGGCGCTGCCGGCCACGGCCGATCACGGCGCCCCCGTGTCGGACCTGGCCTGGCGGCAGGATGGTCGCCAACTGGCCAGCGCCGGGCTCGACGGGCGGTTGCGCCTGTGGGAGGGCGACAGCCTTCAGCCCGCCGGCAACACCACCATGCCGGATGCCGGCGCCCTTTACCGCCTTGCGTGGGCTGCCGGAGACAGCGCCCTGGTGATCGCCACCCAACGCCACGGTCTGCTCCTGTGGCCGGCCTCTACCGGCCCCGCGCGGCACCTCGGGCGCGAAGGCGCCCCGGTGCTCGATCTGGCCCTCGCATCCGACGGCCGAACCTTGGCCAGCACCGACAAGGACGGCCGCGTCGTCCTGTGGGACATGGACACCGGCCAGCCCCTGCATGCCCCCTTGTTGCGCCACGCGGGTCCGGGGCTGGCCCTGGCCTGGTCCCCGGACGGCGAGCGGCTGGCCACCGCGGGGTGGAAGCAAGGCGTGCTGATTTCCCGCACGGGCGCCGCCAACTGGGTCGTCCTGGCCTGCGAGCTGGTCAGCCTCAACCCGCCGGACGCCGACACCCGTCCCGACAGGTGTCCATCGCCTGCAAAGCGCCCTTGACATTGGCACACTGCAAACTACGCTGACGAAACGAACTGCATATTGAGGCTTCAACGAGCCCTTCGTCATACCGCCATCGCATCATCGGATTCACCTTCTCCGCCACGCGAGAACCGATCGGGAGCCCCCCATGACCCTCATCATCCCCGGCGTCGAAGTCACCGTCGTCAAGGAAGTGCTCACGCCTCAGCTCGCCCCCTCAGGCGTCCTCGGGCTGGTCGGCATCGTCGAGAAGGGTGACAAGGGCGTGGGCCGCGCCGCAAGCTGGCGCAGCTACCTCACCACCTTCGGCGGCGCCAGCGCCTTCAGCCTCCCGGAAGCCAACCCCGCCCTCGGCAATGGCGTGTTCGAACTCGTGGTCTGCCCGGTGGCCTGCGACAGCAAGGCGAAGTTTCCGGTGCGGCAGGCGGGTGACGACAAAAAGACGGCCTTCACCCTCGTCGCCAAGGCGCCGGGGCCATGGGGCAACCGGATCACCGCCAGCATCGCCTCACGGCTGGTTCCCACCGGCCAGAAGGCCGATGAAACCCGCAGCGTGTTCGACCTGACCCTCCAGTACCCCGGCGGCTACCGGGAGGTCCATCGCAATCTCTCCGTCGACCCCGCGGACGGAAACCGCAATGTCTGCGACGTGCTCGCCACCCAATCCCAGCTGGTGTGCATCGAAGAGGCCCGGGACAAACTCAAGGCGCCCATGGACAGCCCGGCCCAGGCCCCCGGCGCCCAGGATCTGCCCTACGCGCTCGGCGGCGCCGTCGATGCCGACCTGAGCGCCTATCAAGCCGCCATTGCGCTGCTTGAAAACGAAGCCGATGTGGACATGGTGCTGGTCTCCGTCCAGGACACCGCCGACACCGCCCGCCTGGGCCGCATCTACGCCGACGTGATCAGCCATTGCGACCGCATGAGCGCCCTCAGCCAGGGCCGCATCGGCTTC